>SCRB01000623.1 GCA_004299545.1 Rhizobiaceae bacterium | reverse complement strand
CGGGCCGGGCCCCGGCGGCTGCGGCCGGGTCCACGAAGACAGCGAGCAAGGTGGCGAGTTCGGGGTCGGACAGCAACAAGCTGATCGGCGGCACGATCGTCGATGATGGAGCCGCGAAGCCGGCGGCCGCGAGCGAACCTGCCGCCAACCCCGCCGCTCCGAAGCCGGCTCAGCCGGCTGCGGTCGAGCCGCCCACCATGAGCAACGATTCACGCTGAGCTTTGATAAAGTGGCGTAAGGAGAGCGGGAGGTCCTTTCCGCCCCTGAAACCGGGCGTTCTAAAGCACGCCGCGTTTCAACCAACTTACGCGACGCGCTTTATCTCCTTGTTTTCGGGCATGTCGTTATCCCGAAACCGCTGCACACTTTCGGGCGACAGGTTTCAAGCTTTCTCTTGTTTCAAAAGAATGCGATTCGCCGCCGACACAACCGCTTCGAGGGAAGCGGCGGAGATGTTGGCGTTGATGCCGGCGCCAAAGATCCTCCCGTCCGGATAGTCCATCTCGACATAAGAGATCGCCGCGGCGTTGGAGCCGCGCTGGAGCGAATGCTCGGAATAATCGGCAACCGACATCTCGACACCGACATGGCGGGAGAGCGCGTTGACAAAGCCGTCGATCGGGCCGGTTCCGGTTCCGGTGATGGCTACTTCCCGATCGCCGTCGATGATCGTCGCTTCCACGAGCCGCCTTCCCCTTACTTCCGTGTCGGGCAGCGTGCGATGCTCGACAAATTTGAGGCGGCCGCCGGGCTGGTCGATATAAGTCTCGATGAAACACTCGTAGAGGCGTTTCGAGGGTAGTTCCTTGCCCTCCGCGTCGGTTATCGCCTGAATGTCCTCTCGGAACTCGACCTGGAGGCCGCGCGGCAGGTTCAGCCCGTAATCGGCCTGCAATATGTAGGCGATGCCGCCCTTGCCGGATTGCGAGTTGATGCGGATGATCGCTTCGTAGGAGCGGCCGACATCCTTCGGATCGATGGGCAGGTAGGGCACTTCCCATAAGGGGCTGTTCGCCTTCTGCGCCGCTTTCATGCCCTTGTTGATGGCGTCCTGGTGCGAACCGGAAAAGGCCGTGTAGACGAGTTCGCCGACATAGGGGTGACGCTCCGGAATGCGCAACTGGTTCGAATATTCGTAGACGTCCTTGATGCGCGGTATGTCGGAGCAATCGAGTTGCGGATCGACGCCCTGCGTGTACATGTTGAGCGCCAGCGTGACGATATCGACATTGCCGGTGCGTTCGCCATTGCCGAAGAGCGTGCCCTCGACACGGTCGGCGCCGGCCATCAGTGCCAGTTCGGTGGCGGCAATCCCCTCGCCACGGTCGTTGTGCGGGTGGAGGGAGACGATCAGGTTGTCGCGATTGTCCAGATGCCGGATCATCCATTCGATGCGGTCGGCGTAGAGATTGGGTGTCGACATCTCCACGGTCGAAGGCAAATTGACGATCAGCTTGTTGGCGGGCGTCGGCTTCACGATCTCGGTGACGGCGTTGCAGATTTCGAGCGCCACTTCCAGCTCAGTGCCGGTGAAGCTTTCCGGGGAATACTGGAAGCGATAGGAACCGCCTGCTTTCGCCGCCATGTCCGTGATCATCTTGGCCGCATCGGTGGCGATCTGCTTAATGCCCGCGACATCCTTCTCGAACACCACGCGCCGCTGCAACTCGCTGGTGGAATTGTAGAAATGGACGATCGGGTTCGTCACGCCCTTCAGCGCCTCGAATGTGCGCTGGATCAGTTCGGGCCGGCACTGCACCAGGACCTGGAGCGAGACGCCGGCGGGGACGTTTCCCTCTTCGATGCACCAGCGGGTGAAGTCGAAATCCGTCTGCGATGCCGAGGGGAACCCGACTTCGATCTCCCTGAAGCCCATTTCGAGTAGCAACTGGAACATGCGCGCCTTGCGGTCATGGCCCATCGGGTCGATCAGGGCCTGGTTGCCGTCGCGCAGGTCGACGGAGCACCATACCGGCGCCTTCTCGATGCGCCGGTCGGGCCATGTGCGGTCCCTGAGGCCTACGTCCGGGTAGGGCTGGTATTTGCGCGAGGCGAGCGGCATGCCCTTCGCCACTGTCACGGTATCATGCTGGTTCATTGTCTTCCTCCGGCGCCCTCCGGCTTTTCGATGCCGTCGCAGCGCCTTGTCGGCTTATGATGCAGGATTGCGGAAAGGTGAAGGAGCGGCGGCAAAGTCGACCGCCGGGTGCCCCTGTCAACGAGCCCGGCGGTCGCTGCTAAGGCCGAGAAGAAGCGAGAAGGCGCGCAATTTTCCCGCCACAAAACCTGCGGCCCGCGATGCGGAAATGGAATGGCGCGTCATCATACGTTGCTCTTACAAGAGCTTCGCCGGAGAGGCAAGGCAATTGAAGGCAGAGCATTTCCGCTTCTGGCGCAATCGTTTCCCGATGTTCACCGGCCCATCAGTCGGATTGTTGATTTGAGGGACGGGACGAAGCCGCTATAACGCCCCGCGAGAATCGGAGAAGGCAATTGCTTGTAAAACCGGGTACGGCAATGCCATCGGACGGGCTGGAGGCGCCAAGGCGTTATTGGGCTTGGGCGACGATCATTGTCACGCTCATCCTCGCGGTACTGGACGGCACCATCGCCAATGTCGCGTTGCCGACGATCGCGGCCGATTTCCATGCCAGCCCGTCGATCTCGATCTGGATCGTCAACGGTTATCAACTCGCCATCGTCATGACGCTCCTGCCTTTCGCCTCCCTCGGCGAAATCCACGGTTACCGGAAGGTCTATCTCGCCGGCGTCGCGGTCTTCACGGCCGCCTCCCTCGGATGCGTTCTCGCCCGGTCGCTGGAGATGCTCACCGCCGCCCGCATCGTCCAGGGGTTCGGCGCGGCCGGCCTGATGAGCGTCAACACCGCGCTCTTGCGCTATGTTGTGCCCAAGGAAAAGCTCGGTGCGGCCATCGGCCTCAACGCGCTTGTCGTCGCGGCTGCGGCAACCATCGGCCCCACGCTCGCAGGCTTCATCCTCTCGGTGCTCAACTGGCCCTGGCTTTTCGCCATCAACCTGCCGCTCGGCGTCGTCTCCATCGCCATGGGCTGGCGCAGCCTGCCCGACAGCGACCTCGCCGACAGGCCCTTTGATTTCATCAGCGCCGTTCTGAGCGCGGTGACGATCGGCCTCGTCGTCACCACGATCGACAGCATCGGACATGAAATGGCGGCCGTGGTGATCGCCGCGCAGGCGTTCTGCTGCATCGCCGCCGCGGTTCTTCTGTTGCGGCGCGAATTGCGTGTTCCAAGGCCATTGCTGCCGCTCGATCTTCTCAGAATCCCGGTCTTTTCGCTGTCGATCGCGACATCGGTCGCTTCCTTTACGGCGCAGATCCTGGCCTACGTGTCGCTGCCATTCACATTGCAGACGATTTTTGGCTTTCCGCCGGTCTATGTCGGGCTCCTGATGATGCCCTGGCCGCTCGCGGTTGGCATCGTGGCACCGCTTTCCGGAAAGCTTTCCGACCGCCATTCTCCCGGAATACTGGGAGGGATCGGCCTCATTCTCCTGACGGCCGGATTGCTTCTCCTGGCGATGCTCCCATCCCATCCCGCGCCGGCGGACATCGTTTGGCGGATGGCCCTTTGCGGGGCCGGCTTTGGTCTGTTCCAGACGCCGAACAACCGTACAATGATCACCGCCGCGCCCAGGTCCAGAAGCGGGGCTGCGAGCGGAATGCTCGGGACGGCGCGACTCACGGGACAATCAGTCGGCGCAGCACTCGTCGCGCTGCTTCTCGGGAGGCTCGGTATCCACGGCGCGATCGCATCGCTCTATCTCGGCGCCGCTTTCTCGCTCGTCGCGGCAACCATCAGCTTTACGCGAACTGGACGCTTCAGGCCGCAACTCACCTGATGAGAAAGTGATTCAACTTCTTCGCGGACTGATTCGGGCTGCTTTCGCATCACGCTGATTTCGAAGGAGAAATGCCGGCCTGGAGGGGAAGATCAGGCGAACGGCACCGCTGCCGTTCCACGCGGCAGCTTCGCTTCGTCATCCGGCTCGACATGGATGAC
>SCRB01000066.1 GCA_004299545.1 Rhizobiaceae bacterium | reverse complement strand
CTCGATGCCGCTCGCGCGGTGCAGCTCGCCAACGCTTTCGTTACAGGCGGCGAGGCGACGACCGGTCAATATTCGCAGACGGCGGCGGGCGGTGCGGCGGTCGGCGGGGTGGACATCAATAACCCCGACCAGACCCGCCAGAAAAGCGCGATTATCAACTTGCTGAAGATAACCGGCGACGATCAGGTGACGCTGAAAGTGACGGTGGCGGAAGTCAGCCGTGCCGTCATGAAGCAGCTCGGCGTGAACCTTCTGGGGTCTGGAAGCTCGGATGGATTCACCTGGGGAGCGCTGAGCCAGAACATCGCCGGGCTGGGAACGCAGATGGCCAGCTCGGCCATTGGCCTTCAAAAGAACTGGGGGTCTTCCTCGCTCAGTTCCTACATCAACGCGATGGAACAGGCCGGCGTCATGAAGACGCTTGCCGAGCCCACTCTGACGGCGGTCTCGGGTGAAAAGGCCGAGTTCAAGGTCGGCGGCCAGTACAACATCGTCACCGGCGTGAGTTCCAATGTTTCCCGCAATAACCAGACCGGCAATCCTACGGTCACATTAAACCAGATTGATTACGGTATCGGTCTCGAATTCCAGCCGGTTGTCCTGTCGGCCGGCCGGATCAGCCTCAAGGTCAGAACATCGGTGTCCGAGCCGACCTCCGCAGGATCGGTGACGGCGCCGGGTGTCACAAGCAATCCTTTCGGAAGCGCGCCGGCTTCGGCGAGCAACATCATTTCCATCCGCAAGCGCCTGGCGGACACCACGGTCGAGCTTCCCTCGGGCGGCTCGATGATGATCGCCGGGCTGGTGCAGGACGACGTGCGGCAGGTCTATAGCGGCCTGCCGGGTCTCTCCAAGATCCCCGTCCTCGGCGCGCTCTTCCGGGACCGCGACTTCGTGCACAACGAATCCGAGTTGGTCGTCATCATCACGCCCTATCTGGTGCGCCCGGTGGCGCGCAACGACCTCGCCGCGCCGACTGACAATTTCACGCCTGCGAGCGACGGCGCTGCCTATTTCCTCGGCCGCGTGAACCGCGTCTACGGCACCATGCACACATCGCTCCCCGCCGGTCGGTATCACGGCGTGGTCGGCTACATCTACAAATAAGTGGGGAAGGGACGGGCATGTCTCGGGCGGCAATTTCGATGAAGGCGCACGGTGGCCTCTTGCGGCGTATACGGCTGTCAACGCCTCTCCTGGCGGTGACGCTTGGGCTTCTTGCCGGATGCACCAGTTACGATCATGTAACCGTCGGTTCCGTGCCCGACGATTACCGGACGGCGCATCCCATCATCATTTCGGAACAGCAGGTCAAGATCGACATTCCCGTCGGTGCGAACGATCGCGGGATGACGAGCCTTCAGAAAACGGCGCTCGACGGCTTCCTCCAGGATTATGACCGGCGTGCCGCGGCGCCCGTGGAGATTCTCGTTCCGGTCGGGTCGGTAAACGAAGCGGCGGCGCACCGGGCCGCGGTCGGGCTGGCGCGCGAGGCGCGCCGCGACGGCATCGCCGGTTCCAAAATCGCTGTCCTGCCCTACCAGGTGCCGGACGCCGGCGCACAGGCGCCGATCCGCGTGACCTATGCAAAAGTCAAGGCCTCGACGAACCAGTGCGGCCGCTGGCCCGCGGACATCGGCAAGACGCCGGAAAACAAGCACTATGAGGATTTCGGCTGTTCCTCGCAAAACAATCTTGCCGCCCAGATCGCGAACCCGTCCGACCTCATCGGGCCGCGCAAGCTCGGCGATGTCGATGCCGGGCGCCGCGGCGCCGTCATCAACGGCGTCAACGGCTCCGGCGGCTGGAGGGCCAACGGTTCGCCGGACCTGAGCGGTGACGGCATCGATTACAGCTGGAGCAACTGAGGATGAGCAATCTGGCTTACGAAGAAGGGCCTTTGCCGGCCTCGCCGACGGAGGAGGAGGTTCAGGCGCTCAACGCGATCAGGCCCCTCCCGCGCATATCGATCCAGGCTTTTTGCGAAACCGAAGGCGTTGCCGGCCCGATCGAGCGCGCGGGCGAGGATCGACGCATGGCGAGGGTCCATCTGAAAGTTCATATGGGCGGTGCGGAAACGGCGCTCGAACTCTATCGGTCGGCATCGACGCCCAACCTCGTCATCCTGGAATCGCGGCGCGAGCCGCGCGAACTCCTCGAATCCCTGCGTGAACTTGCGGAAGTATGCGACCCGACGACGAAGGTCATTATCATCGGGCATTACAACGATGTGTGGCTCTATCGCGAACTGGTGCGCGCCGGTGTCTCGGAATATGTCGTCGCGCCGGTCTCCATGGCCGACATCGTCGCTGCCATCTCGGCCATCTTCATCGATCCCGAGGCCGCGCCCATCGGCAAGTCGATCGCGTTCATCGGTGCGAAAGGCGGCGTCGGCTCATCGACCATCGCGCACAATGTTTCCTGGGCCATCTCGTCGCTGTTTGATTCCGAAGTGGTCCTCGCCGACCTCGATCTTCCCTTCGGCACGGCCAACATCAATTTCGACCAGGATCCGGCACAAGGCATTGCCGAGGCGGTCTTTTCACCCGAGCGGATCGACGACGTCTATCTCGATCGGCTGCTGGCGACCTGCGCGGAGCGACTGTCGCTCCTCGCGGCACCCTCGACGCTCGACAGGGTGTATGATTTCGACAGCGAGGCGTTCAACCAGATCATCGATGTTGCGCGGCGGTCCTCGCCGCTCCTGGTCCTCGACGTTCCCCATGGATGGAACGGCTGGACCCGCTCGACTCTCATGCAGGCGGACGAGGTGGTGATAACGGCGACGCCCGAACTCGCCAATCTCCGCAACACCAAGAATCTGGTGGACACGCTGAAGAAGCTCCGGCCGAACGACGGGCCGCCGCGGCTGATCGTCAATCAGGTGGGGGTGCCCAAGCGGCCGGAGATCAAGGCGAACGACTTCACGGAGCCTCTCGGTATCGAGCCTCTGGCGATCATTCCCTTCGAGCCTCAGCTCTTCGGCAACGCGGCGAACAATGGCCGCATGCTCGGCGAGATGGACGCGCAGAATGCGATCGTCCAGATGCTCAACGAGGTTTCCTACGTCCTCACGGGGCGTAGCGAAACGAAAAGCAAGAAAAAGCCGGGCCTTGGCGGGCTTCTCGGCAAGTTCAGCAAGCTGAAGCAGAAGAAGTGATCGCCCAAGCGGCGGGAGCGGTATAACGATCATGTTTGGCAGGCGCGGCAACGACACTGACAATCGCAGCGCACCGGCATACCGGCCACCGGAGGGACAGGCTGGCGAGCCGGCCGCTTCCTTCGCGTCACCGGGGAGCGCTGGGGAGACCGCGGCCGCGCCCGTTCGCCGCACGGCGGAAACGCCGCCGCTTGCGCCACAGCCGCAACGGGCGCAGCGCGAGCGCAGCGAAGGCTATTACGATACCAAGAGCCAGGTTTTCTCGGCCCTCATCGATACGATCGACCTTTCCCAGCTGGCGAAGCTCGATCCCGATACCGCACGCGAGGAAATCCGCGACATCGTCAACGACATCATCGCCATCAAGAATTTCGCGATGTCGATCGCCGAGCAGGAGGAACTGCTCGAGGATATCTGCAACGATGTTCTCGGCTATGGGCCGCTCGAGCCGCTCCTGGCGCGCGACGACATCGCCGATATCATGGTCAATGGCTCGAAGCAGGTCTATATCGAGGTTGCCGGTCGGGTCGAGCAGACCAATATCCGTTTCCGAGACAACCAGCAGCTCCTCAACGTCTGCCAGCGTATCGTCAGCCAGGTCGGCCGGCGCGTCGACGAATCGAGCCCGATCTGCGACGCGCGCCTTCCCGACGGCAGCCGCGTCAACGTCATCGCGCCGCCTCTCGCCATCGACGGGACGGCGCTGACCATCCGCAAGTTCAAGAAGGACAAGCTGACGCTCGACCAGCTTGTGAGGTTCGGATCCATTTCCTCCCATGGCGCCGAAGTTCTGAAGATCATCAGCCGCGTGCGCTGCAACATCGTGATCTCGGGCGGCACGGGTTCCGGCAAGACGACGCTCCTCAACTGCCTGACCAACTACATCGAGCGCAGCGAACGCGTCATCACCTGCGAGGATTCGGCGGAATTGCAGTTGCAGCAGCCACATGTCGTCCGCCTCGAAACGCGCCCGCCCAATCTGGAGGGCGAGGGCGAGGTCACTATGCGTGACCTGGTCAAGAACTGCCTGCGCATGCGGCCGGAACGGATCATCGTCGGCGAGGTGCGCGGACCTGAGGTGTTCGACCTGCTCCAGGCGATGAACACCGGCCATGACGGGTCGATGGGCACGATCCACTCGAACTCGCCGCGCGAATGCCTGAGCCGCATGGAATCCATGATTGCCATGGGCGGCTTCGGCTTGCCGCAGCGCACCGTGCGCGAGATTATCGTCGGCTCGATCGACGTCATCGTCCAGGCGGCGCGCCTTCGCGACGGCTCCCGGCGCATCACTCACATCACCGAGGTGATCGGCATGGAAGGGGACGTCGTGATCACGCAGGACCTCGTCCTCTACAATATAGACGGCGAGGACGCCAACGGGCGGCTGATCGGCGAGCATGTCTCGACGGGGGTAGGCCGTCCCCATTTCTGGGAGCGCGCCCGCTATTTCGGCGAGGAACAACGCCTGGCGAACGCGCTGGAAGGAATGGAAAAGCGGGCAGACTGAACGAGATCG
>SCRB01000622.1 GCA_004299545.1 Rhizobiaceae bacterium | reverse complement strand
ACAGGCCTTTCCGCCGCCGCGAGGACGGCCCGCTACGATTTGCTCCATAGTGCGGCCCAAGCGGCGGAAACGGACATCGTGTTCACCGGGCACACGCTGGACGACCAGATCGAGACGGTCGCGATGCGCCGCGCGAGAGGCACGGGGCGTGGGCTTGCGGGGATGGCGATAGCGACGCTTTACGCGGGCCGCAGCTGGATCCTGCGACCGCTGCTCGAAACCGGCAGGGAGACGCTTCGTGATTATTTGCGACTGAAAGGCGTTGCCTGGATCGAGGATCCGAGCAATGAAAACCTCCGCTACGAGCGGGTTCGCACCCGCCATATGCTGGCTCGTCCGGACAGCGCTTATACAGACGTCACCCTTGAGGGAATCAGGCTCGCCCAGGCGGAAAGGGCGGCGCTCGCGGAAAAGGCCGCCGGCCTCGTGGAGCGCCATCTGTCGCGACCGGCACCGGGTCTTTATCGGATTGAAAGGGAATTCTTCGACGGCGCGGACAGCGATGCGGCTCTCTATGCCTTCCGGATCCTGCTAGCGACGGTGGGCGGCGTCGGGCATCTGCCGGAGAACTCGGGAACTGCGGCGCTTCTGGCCGAAGTGCGGAGCGGTAGCGTCCGCGCCACATTGTCGCGAACGCTGGTCGACGCGCGCAAGGGACATGTTTTTCTCTGTCGTGAACGGCGCGGCCTGCCGGATGCTGGCCCGGTTTCGGACGGCACGATCTGGGACGGGCGTTTTCGCCTGAAAGTGCCGAACGCTGTCAGGGAGAAGGTTTTGATCGCGCCGGGAGTCACTATGACGAAGGATCGGATGTCCGGATATGACGCGCCGGCCAAGCTGGTGGCGACCGCTCTTGCCGCGGCGCCGGTCGTGCGGCCGCGGCGGAGCATCGATCAGAAGGTTGTCGGAAGCGGCGCCGCCGTCGGGATCGTGCCTGTCGTCGCCCCGTTCCTCGATTTCCTCCCGTCTTTCGACATCGCGCCTGCAAAGGCGCTGGCGGAATTGATCGGAAGCGGAACTGTGCCGGCTCCGCCGCTCGCGGGCCCATGAATGTGCCGCTTAACCGAACCAGGCGTCTGGCCCCAAGAGACGCTTGGCATTGGTGCGCCTTCTCCCTATGTTAGGGTAGAGAATATATGCAACGGACGCTTTCTCCCACGGCGTCCCCAGGACACGAAATGAATCCGAATTATCGTAATCTGGCGTTGTGGGCGATCATCGCCGTCTTGCTGATCGCATTGTTCAACCTGTTCCAGACGCCGCAGCAGCGCGGGGCTTCGCACGAGGTTGCCTATTCGGATTTCCTGCAGGATCTTTCTGGCGGCCGGGTCAAGGCTGTTACCATCGCCGGCCAGAAGATCACCGGCACCTATCTCGACAGCAACCAGTCCTTTTCGACCTATGCTCCTCCCGGGGACGGCACGCTCGTCCAGAGGCTGGAGCAGAAAGGCGTGACCATCACGGCGCGGCCCGAGAGCGACGGTTCGTCCTCGCTCTTCTCCATCCTGCTCTCCTGGCTGCCGATGATCCTGATCCTCGGCGTATGGATCTTCTTCATGCGGCAGATGCAGTCGGGTTCCGGGCGCGCCATGGGGTTCGGCAAGTCGAAGGCGAAGCTCCTGACGGAGGCGCATGGCCGCGTCACCTTTGCTGACGTGGCCGGCGTCGACGAGGCCAAGGAGGACCTCGAGGAGATCGTCGAGTTCCTGCGCGACCCGCAGAAATTCCAGCGCCTTGGCGGCAAGATCCCGCGCGGCGTCCTGCTCGCCGGCCCTCCCGGAACCGGCAAGACTCTTCTCGCCCGATCCGTCGCCGGTGAGGCAAACGTGCCTTTCTTCACCATTTCCGGCTCGGACTTCGTCGAGATGTTCGTCGGTGTCGGTGCCTCCCGCGTGCGCGATATGTTCGATCAGGCGAAGAAGAACGCGCCCTGCATCATCTTCATCGATGAGATCGATGCCGTGGGGCGTCATCGCGGCGCCGGCCTCGGCGGCGGCAATGACGAGCGCGAGCAGACGCTGAACCAGCTGCTTGTCGAGATGGACGGCTTCGAGGCCAATGAGGGCATCATCCTCATCGCCGCGACCAACCGGCCCGACGTGCTCGATCCGGCGCTCTTGCGGCCGGGCCGCTTCGACCGGCAGGTTGTCGTCCCCAATCCCGACATCAACGGGCGCGAGAAAATACTCAAGGTGCATGTGCGCAACGTGCCGCTCGCGCCTAATGTCGATCTCAAGGTCATCGCCCGTGGCACGCCCGGCTTCTCCGGCGCCGATCTCGCCAATCTCGTCAACGAGTCGGCCTTGATGGCGGCCAGGCGCAACAAGCGCCTCGTCACCATGCAGGAATTCGAGGACGCCAAGGACAAGGTAATGATGGGGGCCGAGCGCCGCTCGACCGCCATGACGCAGGCCGAGAAGGAACTGACTGCCTATCACGAGGCCGGCCATGCCATTCTGGCGCTCAACGTGCCGTCGGCCGACCCGCTGCACAAGGCGACCATCATCCCGCGCGGCCGCGCGCTCGGCATGGTCATGCAGTTGCCCGAGGGCGACCGCTACTCGATGAGCTACAAATACATGATCTCGCGTCTGGCGATCATGATGGGCGGGCGCGTTGCCGAGGAGATCAAGTTCGGCAAGGAGAACATCACGTCCGGCGCCGCTTCCGATATCGATCAGGCGACCAAGCTGGCGCGCGCCATGGTGACGCGCTGGGGCTTCTCCGACAAGCTCGGCCAGGTCGCCTATGGTGAGAACCAGGACGAGGTCTTCCTTGGCCATTCGGTGGCGCGCACGCAGAATATCTCGGAAGAGACAGCCGAGATCATCGACGCGGAGGTGCGCCGCCTGACGGAGGAGGCCTATGCCACCGCGCGTCAGATCCTGACCCGGAAAAAGAAGGACTGGATCGCGCTCGCCGAGGGCCTGCTCGAATACGAAACGCTTTCGGGCGAGGAGATCAAGCAATTGCTCGCCGGCCAGAAGCCGTCACGTGATCAGGGCGACGATACGCCGACCTCGCGCGGTTCGGCCGTGCCGAAGGCCGGCGCTCGCAAGGAAGGGCGCAAGAAGGGCGGCGGGGAACCTGGCATGGAGCCGCAGCCGCAGGGGTGAGGCGCCGGTTTGCCAAAGGCAAATCCATCATGCCGGAGGCATGATGGAAGGCGGCGAACGCCCAGGAGTTGCTGTAGGCAGCGGGACCCGGGCAGGGATAGTCGATAGTTCCGAGCACTATCAACGCAACATGAGTCAAGGTTGATAGTGCCTCCCCACCGATGCTGTGCCCCTGCTCATGGGAGCTAAGGGGAGCGCCTTTAAATCCGATACACGCTTTCGGGTGACAACCTGCGGAAGCGCTTCCTGTTTTCTCCGGCAGGAATTGCTTGAACGGATTTCTGCTGCGGTGCGGCGAATCGTTAATTCGTCACGATGATCTAACAAATCGGTACGAAAATTGACCCGGCCGTGGAGGGGAATCGAGACCGGGGCCATATTCCAACCTCGGCTTCGCCCTACGTTGCGATGCAGTATAGTCGCATGGAAAAGAGGGACCGCTGCGCGTGCCGCAGGTCGTGTGGCTGGTTGCCGGATCATTCAATTAACACTGCCGCACACCGTTACGGATACACAGTTGTCTGAGTCCTGCTATGACGCTGGTCACGTTTATCATCCCCATCCGTCACCAGCTCAATTCCAATGACTGGCCATCATTGAAAAGCCGTCTTTCGCAAACGATGGCCTCCATTTCCGGTCAACACGATGGCGATTGGCGCGCTGTCATCGTCGCCAATGAGCGTGCCGATCTGCCCGTCCTGCCGCCGAAATTTGTGGCAAAGCGTGTGACGTTCCCACCGAACCCGCTTCACGACATGGACAGCGCCGACCGGGAGAGCGTCTACGATGCAGTTCGGCTGGATAAAGGCCGCCGCATCCTGAGCGGCATGCTTTCAGCACGCGACACACGCTTCTTTATGATCGTCGATGATGACGATTTCGTCAGTGCCCGTATCGTAACCTTCGCTGCGAAAAACGCAGACGCCAATGGCTGGAAGATCGACCGCGGCTATTTCTGGACCGATGGCGGCCGGCTGCTGCTTCAACACAATGACTTCGCCAGCTATTGCGGCACGTCGCTGATCATCCGCTCGGATCTATACCGATTGCCAGCAACCTTCGAGGATGCCGATGTCGAATACATAAAATCCATGCTCGGCAGCCATATATTCATTGGCAAGCTACTGGCCGATGCGGGTTATCCGCTCGGGTC
>SCRB01000621.1 GCA_004299545.1 Rhizobiaceae bacterium | reverse complement strand
AGGCAGGCTTTCGCCGGTGACAAGGGATTCATCGATGCTGGTTTCGCCACTAACAATGGTGCCGTCGCCCGGCACCCGATTTCCGGGGCGGACAAGCACGATGTCGCCGGGTTCGAGATCTTCGACAGCAACGGTCTTCACACCCTCTTGGGTCACGCGTTCGGCCGTCCTCGGCTGAAGCTGGCCGAGAGCAGCGAGTGCCGAGGATGCCCCGCGCCTGGCGCGCGCTTCGAGATACTTGCCGAGCATGACCAGCGTCAGGACGACGGCCGCCGCTTCGAAATAGAGATGGCCGTGCCCGCGCCCTATCGCCACAAGAACGAGGGAATAGACGAAGGCGACCGTCGTGCCGAGCGACACGAGAACCGCCATGTTGGCACTGCCGCCGCGTACGGCTGCAAAAGCCTCGCGGTAGAAACGAACGCCCGAAACGACCATCACGCCGGCCGCGAGAGCCGCCTGTACCCAGGGGCTGATCCACCCTTCGCCGGTGCCGATCATCATCGGCAGCGTTCCGATCACAAGGATCACCGAAAGAACCGCGGAGAGGGCAAATCTTATCAGCGTTTGCCGTTCCTCGGCCACGCGTGCCGCCTCCCGCGCCTTGTCGGCCTCGTTCTGGCGCACGCCGGAGCCGCGCAGGCTGGCGCCGTACCCGGCCTTTTCGACCGCGCGGATGAGAGCCTCGGGGCCGCCGGACTCATCGAATTCGACATCGGCGCGTTCAAGCGCCAAGTTCACGTCAGCCTGGCTGACCCCGTCGACTCGCGAAAGCGCTTTCTCGACATGCGCCGCACAGGAGGCGCACGTCATGCCGCTGATATCCAGTACCGCCCTGGTCATGGAATGTCCTCCCGGCTGACGCTGGCTTGATAGCCGGCGTCGGCGACGGCGGCCCGCAGCGTTTCCAGCGCCACCGGGCGGTCGGACCGGATTTCCGCCTGTCCCCGAGCGAGGTCGACCGATGCGCCGGTCACGCCTTCCACGCGGCTCAGGACATTGCGCACCGCACGCGCGCAGCCGTCACAGTGCATGCCCTCGATCTTCAGATTCGTCTGCACATCCATTCTCCGTGAATTTTCTTCGTAGCACGGAGATAGGGCTTCCAGTCACTGGAAGGTCAAGAGTCATGGAGGGGCAATGTGAAAAGCGCTTTTCAGCCGGGATGCGGCTCCCTGCCGCCATCGAGGGTCGAGAGCAGCAACCGGACATCGTCCGATTTGCAGGAGTAGTAGATTGTCTGGCGTTCGCGCCGGGTCGCCACGAGATCGAGGCCGCGCAACTTTGCCAGATGTTGCGAGAGTGCCGATTGGCTGAGTTGCACTTTGTCGGCAATGGCGCCGACTGATAATTCCCCGTTGGTGAGGTAGCACATGATCAGAAAACGCTTCGTGTTTCCGAGTGCACCAAGCAACTTTGCCATTTTATCAGCTCTCGTCAAGAGCTCTTCGGAAATCATTAGAACTTCCTAATGTATTTTCATGCAGGCTCGATCTGGTGCTGAATTACACAAGAGTTCCGCAATTCACTATTCTGCAAGATCAGAATCACCTGCCCAATGATATTGTTGTGAGACCCTCCATCGCAAGTTGAAATGTCGTATAGCGATCTTTCCCGCGCCAGATTTGACACAGCTCAATTTTCCGGCGGACCGCCAGCCAGTTTCACAAGAATGCCGCGCACCTCGTTCATGTCTCGTACTTGCCGAGGGAAGAAAATCCGTCGCACCTTGTCTCCGGAAGCAATGTCGAACCCGTCCGGGTCGATGCCCGTCAACACCCATCGGCCCTTTTCGGCGTGGGCAAGGGTCGTGGCATAACGCTCGACTGCATCGGCATGCTCTTCGTTCATGTGCGAAATCGCCGACTGTTCCTTTTCTGCAAGTTCTCCCATGGCGTCCTCAGGGATGAGGATTTCCGTGTTTTCCAGATGATAAGCCTTGGCAAACCCGCCGTTCAGGCTGGCATGCTCAATTTCAAGGCGAAGGAGGGAGAAATCGGGGAAGCCAGCGTAGAGTTTTGCCTTCGGGTTGCGGTTGAGATAGCGGCGCTCGGCGCGGCGCTGCTCCGGTGATCCTCGTTCCAGCCGCTTGGCTCTGCAGAAGAGGGAGATGCGGGGATAGGCGAGAGGGTCGCCCTTGTCCGGTTCGCCCAGCAAAAGGGAACAGCGGTTGTCGGCGAGCAACGCCACGGTATGGGCGGAAAGGCCCGATACCAGCGTCAGCGGCGTCCCGTCCATGTCCGTCGCGACGGCGACGCGGGTTGCCATGGGCGCACCGCTTTTCGGGTCAAGTGTGGCGAGCGCTCCGTAGCGTGCCGTCCGTATCAGCGTTTTCGCCAGCCGGATGGCTTCGGCATCGGTTTCCTGGATAACGTCTTTTTTCGCGGCGGCGGTCATCGTCGTGGCCTTCAGCGGGGCGCCATCCGGATGGCGCCGTCGAGTCTTATGGTTTCGCCGTTCAGCATCTGGTTCTCGATGATATGGAGCGCAAGAGCGGCATATTCGGCAGGTTCGCCGAGCCGGGAAGGGAACGGCACCTGCTGGCCGAGCGACGTCTGCGCTTCCTCGGGCAGCGAGGCCATCATCGGCGTCTTGAAGATGCCGGGGGCGATCGTGCACACGCGGATGCCGGAACGCGAAAGATCGCGCGCGACCGGCAATGTCATGCCGACGATGCCGCCTTTGGAGGATGAGTAGGCCGCCTGGCCGACCTGGCCGTCGAAGGCGGCGACGCTTGCGGTATTGACGATGACGCCACGTTCGCCGCCCGCCAGCGGATCGAGCTTCTGCGTCATGTTGGAGACCAGCCGGATCATGTTGAAGGTTCCGATAAGGTTCACCTCGATGACCTTGCGGTAGAGGTCGAGCGGATGCGGCCCGTCCTTGCCCAGCGTCTTCATGGCGGCGACGATGCCCGCGCAATTGACCAGTATACGGGGCAGGGACAGCCTTTCCGCTGCTTCCGCAACCGCCTGCTCGCCGCCTTCGGCGCTCGAAACATCACAGCGGACCGCTATGCCGCCAATATCCGCGGCCACCTTTTCGGCCCGCTCGATATTCACGTCGAAGACCGCCACCCTGGCACCTTTCGCCGCGAGCGCGCGCGCTGTCGCTTCCCCGAGACCGGAGCCGCCTCCCGTCACGATTGCAACCTGTCCCGACGGATCCATCCCGCCTCCTTTCCGCTATCCTTCCTGCAATCAATGGTGTCGCAATGGTATCGGCAGGAGCGCGACATGCAAGACGACTTTGGGACAAGCTATAGCGTCTATCCGACATTTCCATGCCCCGACGGGCGGCAGCGGCCGGCGATTGTTGAAACGGCGGCGGCGGCATAAAGCCG
Source organism: Rhizobiaceae bacterium (assembly GCA_004299545.1). GTDB lineage: Bacteria > Pseudomonadota > Alphaproteobacteria > Rhizobiales > Rhizobiaceae > Mesorhizobium_L. The sequence goes on along the minus strand of SCRB01000621.1, from coordinate 1,179 downwards.
GTGGGATGAGCGATTCTGGAGGCATATCGGAACGGGAAAGCCCTTTCGTAACCGAAAGGGATCCCAGATTGCGGCTCATCATACCGATGATCGTCGCGGTGGCGTTCCTGATGGAACAACTCGATTCGACGATTATCACGACAGCCAATCCCGGATATGGCGAAGAGCCTCGACACGACGGCTCTGCGGCTCAATCTGGCGGTAACGACCTACATCCTGACCCTTGCCGTCTTCATCCCGGTGAGTGGCTGGTTCGCCGACCGTTTCGGGGCACGCCGCATTTTCGCGCTCGCCCTTTTCATTTTTACCCTTGGTTCCGTGCTTTGTGGAATAGCCGACAATTTCGTCGTGCTGCTTGCAATGCGCGCGCTGCAGGGGCTGGGCGGCGCAATGATGACGCCGGTCGGGCGACTTATTCTTCTCAGAAGCTTCCCGCGCAGCCAACTCGTCACGGCGATGACCTATATGACGATACCGGCGATCATGGGACCTGTCATCGGCCCGCTCGTCGGCGGTGTCCTGACCACCTATGCCTCGTGGCGCTGGATTTTTTACGTCAACGTGCCCTTCGGACTCTTCGGTATTTTCATGGCTCTCCGTTTCGTCGAGGGTGTGGAAGGGGAGCAAACCGAAAAGTTCGATTTCAGCGGCTTCCTCATGGTCGGGATCGGGGTGGCGCTCCTGCAGTTCGGCCTCGAGAATATCGGCCGGCCGATCGTCTCCCGTTTCATCACCGCCACCGTTCTCCTGGTTGCTGTGGGGCTGCTTGTGGCCTTCCGCTTCTATGCGAAGCGGGTTAAGGCACCTGCCGTCGACCTGACGCTCTTCGGCTTTCGCTCCTTCAGGATTGGGACGCTCGCCGGCGGCATCGCGCGTGTCGGCGTCAACGGCGTGCCTTTCCTCCTGCCGCTGATGCTGCAGGTCGGTTTCGGCGTCAGCCCGGTTACGTCCGGCTCGCTGACCTTCGTTTCGAGCCTCGGTGCCCTGATCGTCCGCCCCGTCATCTCGACACTTCTGAGGACCTTCGGCTTCGGCTGGGTGCTGGCCGGCAGCGCGGTTGCCGCATCCGCCGCCACAGCGGGCTTCTCGCTCCTCGGGCCTGATACGCCGCATTGGGTGATCGCAGCCTATATCTTTCTCTTCGGGCTGACCCGTTCGGTCCAGTTCATGAGTTCCAAT
>SCRB01000620.1 GCA_004299545.1 Rhizobiaceae bacterium | reverse complement strand
CTTTTCTTCGTGCTCGCCAGCGATACGCTCATCCTCTACCAGATCCGGTTCGTCCGTTCGCGCGAACGGGCAGGGGGGAAGGCTGCCGTCTCCCATGCTTGAAGCCATCCTGCTCACGATTGCCACCGCCTCCACTCCGCTTCTCCTCGCCGGGATGGGGGAACTCGTGGTGGAACGCTCGGGCGTCCTCAATCTCGGCGTCGAAGGCATGATGCTGATGGGTGCCGTCAGCGGTTTCGCTGCCGCGCAGATGACCGGTTCGGCGTGGCTCGGCGTCTTCGCCGCCCTGATTGTCGGCGCACTCTTCTCGCTTCTCTTCGCCTTTCTCACGCTTACCCTCGTCACCAACCAGGTGGCGACCGGCCTGGCGCTGACGCTTCTCGGCACCGGCCTGTCGGGCATGCTCGGCGAATCCTATGTCGGCCGGCCGGGTCTTCGGCTCGGCTCCCTCCATATTCCGGGCCTCACCGACCTGCCGCTCGTCGGGCATCTCCTCTTCGGCGAGGATCCGCTCTTCTATATTTCCATCATTCTTGTCGTTGCGGTGTCGTGGTTCCTGTTCCGCACGCGGGCGGGACTGACCTTGCGCTCGATCGGCGACAACCACGGCTCCGCCCACGCGCTCGGCATCCCGGTCATTGGCATCCGCTATCTCGCCGTGCTGTTCGGCGGTGCCTGCGCCGGCCTGGCGGGTGCGCAACTCACGCTCGTCTATACGCCGCAATGGGTGGAGAATATGAGCGCGGGGCGTGGCTGGATCGCGCTGGCGCTGGTGGTTTTTGCCTCCTGGCGGCCATGGCGGGTGTTTGCTGGCGCTTATCTCTTCGGCGCGATCACCATCGCGCAATTGAACATCCAGGCGCTCAGCATGCCCGACATGACCTTCCTGCCCGGCCCGATCTACTGGCTGCTCGCGACCGTCAAGGCAATCCCGTCGCAGTTTCTGTCTTCTCTGCCGTATCTGGCGACGGTAGTGGTACTTGTCCTGATTTCCCGCAACCGCAGGCTGACCATGATGAACACGCCCGCTTCGCTCGGCCGTGCCTTCGTCCCGGACCGGTAAGAGGGGCCCGGTAAGAGGAGAATTGTGGAGAGACGCGAAAGAACTTGCCGTTTGCGGCGGAAAACATGAGAAGAATCGGATGAGAGGATCCGGGTTATGCTCCAGAGAGGTGTGAAATGAAAAAACTGCTCCTTGCCGCGACAACGGCGGCGATTTTCGGCATGGCGGTCACCGCGCAGGCCGCCGACAAGGTCAAGGCCTGCTTTGTCTATGTCGGCCCGATCGGCGACTTCGGCTATTCCTATCAGCACAATCTCGGGCGTCTCGCCGTGCAGAAGGAGCTGGGCGACAAGGTCCAGACCTCCTATCTCGAGAATGTCAGCGAGGGGCCGGACGCCGAGCGCGCTTTCGAGCGTCTGGCGCGCGACCATTGCAAGATCATCTTCGGCACGTCCTTCGGCTTCATGGACGCCGAATACAAGGTGGCGAAGAAGTTCCCGAAAATCGATTTCGAGCATGCCACCGGCTTCAAGACGGCCCCGAATATGGGCATCTACAATCTGCGCTGGTATGAAGGCCGCTACATCATGGGCCAGATCGCGGCCAAGGTGTCGAAGTCGCATATCGGCGGCTACATCGTTTCCTTCCCGATTCCCGAAGTCCTGATGGACATCAATGCGTTCGTTCTAGGCGCGCATTCGGTCGACCCGAACTTCAAGCTGAAGATCGTCTGGGTCAACTCATGGTTCGACCCGGGCAAGGAAGCCGACGCCGCCAAGGCATTGATCGACCAGGGTGCGGATGTGCTCGGCCAGCACACTGATTCCACCGCCCCGATGCAGGTGGCCGAGAAACGCGGCGTGCATGCCTTCGGCCAGGCGTCGGACATGATCAAGTTCGGGCCGCACGCGCAGCTTACTGCGCTGGAGGACAACTGGGCGCCTTATTATGTGAGCCGCGTCAAGGCGGTGCTGGACGGCACTTGGAAGCCTGACAATGTCTGGCTCGGTATCAAGGACGATAATGCCGTCGAACTGGCGCCGTTCACGAACATGCCCGACGACGTGAAGGCGATGGCCGAGGCGACCCGCAAGAAGATCGCCGGCGGCTGGAACCCGTTCACCGGGCCGATCAACAAGCAGGACGGCTCGCCCTGGCTGAAGGCTGGCCAGGTGGCCGAGGATTCGGTGTTGCTCGGCATGAACTTCTACGTCCAGGGCGTCGAGGGCACGTTGCCGAAATAAGCCCGACAAAGGCCTGATCGAATCGAAAGGGCGCCCTAGCGGCGCCCTTTTTTCATGGTGCGCTTGCTGACGCATGTCCTGACAAAAGGATGTCAGCAGGAGGCTGGTAGGAATCCCGAATATCGGAAACGGTTCGGACAAATCTTACTGGAGGCCCGCCATGCTCAAATTCTATCATTGCCCCTGGTCCCGTTCTTCCAGCATCTTCTGGCTGCTCGAAGAACTCGGCCAACCTTACGAAATGGAACTTATCGACGTTCGCATGCCGGGCGGCCCTCCCGAGGATTATCGCGCCATTCAACCCAGCAAGAAGGTTCCGGCCATCGTTCACGATGGCAATATCGTCACCGAACGCGCGGCGATCGCCCTCTATCTCGGCGATGCCTTTCCAGAAGCTAATCTCGCACCGGCGATCGGAGACAAGGATCGCGCCGCCTATCTCGCGGCGATGGTCTATTGTGATTCCGTCCTCGATCCTGCGGTTGCCGCCCGGGCGCATGGCCTGGAATATCAAAGCAGGGATTATTCCTTCGGCTTGTTCGACGACATGGTCGCCTATGTGGAACGCATGCTGTCACGCCAGCCCTTTGCTGCGGGCGGCCGCTTCACCGCAGCGGATACGCAACTCGCCAGCGCCATCGGCTTCACCATGGGAATCATGAAGGTGCTGCCCGAAAAGCCGGCCTTCGTCGATTATCTCGCCCGCATCTCCGATCGTCCGGCCTATCAACGCGTTCAGGCACGCGATGCGGAACTGGCAAAGCGCGTCACACCGCTGCCCTCCTTCAGCGGGTAAGTTGAAGCGTTAAACTGCCAGTCCGGAGAGATCGTAGGCGTCCGATCCTTCGATCTTGACGGTCACGATGTCGCCGGTCCGGAGCGGACGGTTGGCGTGAATCCGGACGGTGCCGTCGATCTCCGGCGCGTCATAGCGGGTGCGGCCTCTGGCCACCCTTCCTTCGGCTTCATCAATGATGACGGGAAGGCGCTTGCCGATTTTTTTCTTCAATTGCGCGGCCGAAATCTTCTGCTGGCGCGCCATGAAGCGGTTCCAGCGTAAGGTTTTGACCTCGTCTGGCACCGGATCGAGGCCAAGATCGTTGGCGCGCGCGCCTTTCACCGGCTCATATTTGAAGCAGCCGGCGCGATCGATCCTCGCCTCGTCCAGCCATGAAAGCAACGTCTCGAAATCTTCCTCCGTTTCGCCGGGGAAGCCGACGATGAAGGTCGAGCGGACGGCGAGATCGGGGCATATCTCACGCCAGCGCCGGATGCGGTCGAGTGTCTTTTCCTGATGTGCCGGCCGGCGCATGGTCTTCAGGACCGTGGATGAGGCGTGCTGGAAGGGAATGTCGAGATAGGGAAGGATTTTCCCTTCCGCCATCAGCGGAATGACCTCGTCGACATGCGGGTAGGGGTAGACGTAATGCAGGCGCACCCAAACGCCCATTTCGCCGAGTTCGCGGGTGAGGTCGAGGAATTTCGTCCTCACTTCCCGTTCCTGCCACAGATCGGCCCTGTATTTGAGGTCGACGCCATAGGCGCTGGTGTCCTGCGAGATGACGAGGATTTCCTTCACGCCGGCCATCACCAGGCGCTCGGCTTCGCGCAGCACGTCGCCCAGCGGCCGCGAGACAAGATCGCCGCGAAGCTGGGGGATGATGCAGAAGGAGCAGCGATTGTTGCAGCCCTCCGAAATCTTCAGATAGGCATAGTGGCGCGGCGTCAGCCTGACGCCCTGCGGGGGGATGAGGTCCAGGTAGGGGTCATGCGCTGGCGGGGCTGCTTCGTGCACCGCCGCCATGACGCTCTCATAGGCTTGCGGCCCGGTGATCGCGAGCACGTTCGGGTGTTTTTCACGGATGACTTCCGGCTCGGCGCCGAGGCAGCCGGTGACGATGACCTTGCCGTTTTCCGAAAGTGCCGCACCGATGGCGCCGAGCGATTCATTACGGGCGGAATCGAGAAAGCCGCAGGTGTTGACGACCACCAGATCGGCCCCGTCGTGCTTGCGCGCGATCTCGTATCCCTCGGAGCGTAATCGCGTGATGATGCGTTCGGAATCCACCAGCGCCTTCGGGCATCCGAGGCTGACGAAACTGACGCGCGGCGCTGGCATTTCATCTCGCTTTCGACGGCATGGACCGAAAGGCATGTATCCGGGAGACAGCCTGGGCAAATGAACAGACGCCGGACCTTCGCCGCTTTGGCCGTTGATCGGTGATCGGGGAAAATCGGCGCCGCTCTACCACATTCCGGCTCCCGCGCAAATGCAGTCGACGTCAGATAGTGTCTCGGTTTAAAGTTTTGGCATGCTCTGGTAAGCTTTGAGCATGACAAGGTTCAAACTGACTGCTCCGGGTTCATGGGGCGAAAAGAGCGCCAAGAACTATAGCTATTCAATGGTGATGGAAGTCGACGGTCGGGTGGAGCTATCCGGCCAAGGCGGATGGAATCCCGACACGCTTGACTTCCCGGTTGGCGTTCCAATCGAGGCAGAGATCAACCAAGCCTTCGACAACGTGGCCTTTATGCTGAGGCAGATCGGCTTGGATTGGACGAACGTAGCGCACGTCAATTCTTACCACACACTGGAACCAGACGGGACGATTCTGGCGGCAACGGCAGAGATGGCGCGACAGTTTCGGAAACGAATGCCTGACCACAAGCCAATCTGGACATGCCTGGGTGTTGCTGTGCTTGGCGATCCCAAGATGCATGTCGAAATTCGCGTCACCGCTTTCAGAGTATGACCCGCGCAGTCCCCTGCTTCAAATTTCAAACCGAGACACTACCCGACGTCAAGGTGTCTTACGGAGGAAGGTTTTGCAGCGAAGGGGGACGGCGGCGCTTTGCCAGGGCGGGCAAGAAAGGTTGGGGGAACCATCGCCGCCGTCCGACGCATTAACCCGCTGCTTGCGGAAGAGTTCCATGGCATATGCGGATTTTAGAGCAATTCCAGCAAAAGTGCGTAGCGGTTTTGCGTCCGGAATTGCGTAAAAACAAGGAGATAGAGCATTTTCGTGATTCAGAGAAAAACGGAAATGCTCTAGACGTTGCCTGAGGCGAAACAGGCCGACGGTAAAGAATTCGATTCAAACTTTATTGATGAATCCTTGCTAGGAAATCGGGTTCGTATGGCGGTTGTCCGTCCTTGGCTTTGTTCGTGTTCTGTGTACGGCCGATGCGGTCCCGATACCTTATTTCCTTCCTTGTCACGGCGCTGATCGCCGGTTGTTCCTCCACGCCGGACGTGGATGCGCTGCGGATTCCGCCGCCTTCCCACGAAAAGACCGGTTCGATCGCCAAACCCCTGATCCCGCTTGCTCCGGTGGTTACCGTAAGAGCGGCACCCCGGCGGCAGCCGGCCGAAAAGCCGCTGGCGCTCGCCGAGGACAAGCAGGCGGAGACCGAGGAGGCGATGGCGATGATGGCGCCTCCCATGCCGGCTGCGCGTCCACACCACTTCCAGACGAAAAAGCTTGTGCATGGCAGGATCTACAGGACAAAATTCCGCGATTCCGATCCGATTGATTTCGGCCGGCATTCTCCACGCCGGCTGGACGTCCATGGCGTCGACGTTTCGCGCTGGCAGGGCGCCATCGACTGGGAGAAGCTGCGCGAGCAGGGCGCCAATTTCGCCTATATCAAGGCGACCGACGGAGGCGACCATCTCGACCCGATGTTCATGAAGAACTGGCGCGGTGCCGAGGCGGCGGGCCTGAAACGCGGTGCCTATCATTTCTTTTACTGGTGCCGACCGGCGAGCGAGCAGGCCGACTGGTTCATCCGCAACGTGCCGAGGGACAGCGGCGCGCTGCCGCCAGTGATCGACGTCGAATGGAACCATATGTCGAGCTGCAAGCGGCGCCCGTCGCGCACGGTGGTGCTGGAGAAGATGCGCGTCTTCATGGATCGGCTGGAGCGTCATTACGGCAAGCGGCCGGTCATCTACACGACGCCCGACTTCTACGACGATAATCTGCGTGGCGCCTTCAACGAGTACGGCTTCTGGCTGCGCTCGACGGCGGACATTCCCGCACATGTCTATCCCGGCCGCAAATGGCTGTTCTGGCAGTATTCCGGCTCGGGCAAGTCCCACGGCGTCGTCGGTCCGATCGACCTCAATGTCTTCAACGGCGATGAGGGGGACTGGTGGCGCTGGAGCGGCGGCGCGCAGCTGGTGGCCGACGCGGATTAAAGCATGTCGCCCGAAAGTGTGTAACGGTTTCGGGATAATGACATGC
>SCRB01000065.1 GCA_004299545.1 Rhizobiaceae bacterium | reverse complement strand
GACCACAACCCGGCCAGACCGACTACACGTCGTCGGTTACGGCGAACAATTATGAAACCGGCCGGGCGGAAGGGAAGTTCATCTGCGAACAGGCCAAGAAGCGGGGCGGCAACAAGATCGGCATGCTCTCGCTCCCGCAGGATCGCGAAAATGCCCAGAAATATCTGAAAGGGGCAAAGGAGGCCTTCAAGGCCGGCGGGTGCGATCTCGTTCAGATTCTCCAAACTAAAGGGCTGACGGTTCGCGAGGCCGTCAACCAGGCGAATGACCTACTCACGGCACATCCCGACATCAAGGGCATCTACGGAATGTATGACGAGGCGGCGACGGGCGCAGCGAAGGCGCTGCAGACACGAAAACTCGTCGGTAAGATAGCCGTCGCGACGGCTGACGGAAGCCCGACGACGGTGCGCCTGCTGAAGGACGGAGTGATCCAGGGCCTGTTCCTGCAGGAAGCGGTGGGACAGGGCATCGATGCTACCCAGCAAGTGTACAACGCACTTAATGGAAAAAAGGTCACGAAGGACCTGCCGCTCTCCGAGCCCCTGGTGACTGCGGAAGATGTCGGAAGCCAGAAGTCCCAGGAAAAGCTGAAGCGCGTCTATCCGCCGAGCGCCGGTTCCTACTGACCTCGATCTCGGCTCCGGCTTTCATTGCCGGAGCCGTCAATTCCAGCAAGTGACTTGGGAGATTTGGACAATGGCCCTTCTGCCTGTCATCGACGCCCACCATCATCTCTACGATCTCGAACAAAATTATTATCCTTGGCTGCTGGACGGCGTGAAGCCTTCCGCCTTCGGCGATTACACGGCGATTTGCAAAAGCTATCGCATCGAGGACTTCCTTGAGGATTGCCGAAACCAGAACGTGGTCAAGTCGGTCCATCTCGACGTCGGGTACGATCCGGCCGACCCAGTCGGCGAGACGCGTTGGCTGCAAGGCGTCGCCGACAAACACGGATTCCCACACGGGATCGTGGGATATGCCGACCTTTCGGCTCCCGATGTCGGAGACATATTGGACCAGCACATGGTGTTTCCCAATTTCCGTGGAATCCGCCAGTCCCTGAACTATCATCCCGATCCCGCCAAGACCTATCTTCCGAGACCCGACGTCAGCCGTGAGCCCGATTGGCGGCGCGGCTTCAGGCAACTGGCGGAGCGCGGCCTTTCGTTCGATCTCCAGATCTATTATCCGCAGATGGAAGAGGCATACGAACTCGCCAGCGTTTTTCCCGATACACAGATCATCCTCAACCACACCGGGATGCAGGTGGACGGACCGGAACATTTCGATGCCTGGAAAGCCGGGATGAAATGCCTTGCGGCTGCCGAAAACGTGGCATGCAAGATCTCGGGTCTGGGGATGGGCGACTGGCACTGGAGGACCGAAAGTATCAGGCCATACGTGCTGTCGGCGATCGAGCTTTTCGGTGTCGACCGCTGCATGTTCGCCAGCAACTTCCCCGTCGACAAGCTGTTCAGCAGCTACGACGAGATTTTCAATGCCTTCCGGGACATCACGTCCAAGTTTTCCGAGGCTGAGCGTTGGGCACTATTTCATGATAACGCGGAGCGGTATTACCGCCTGTGACATGGCAAGAGCCGATACCTGCTGTCGTCCACGCGTTTTGTGACCAGGGCGCGGCGGCTTTGCGCCTAAAGCCAGTCAGCCTGCGGGGCTTGCCCAGATCCCGAAAGCTGCCTCACACTTCATGCTAAAAAGCAGCGTCCCCAACCGCCGCCAAACTAATTGCGATTCGGCATCGGTTGCCACCTTCACTTGTGCAGACACAATTTTGTTGCGCCGATGAATAAGCTGCTGTTCAAGACATTACTATGTCATTCAAACAAACAGCATTGTGGAAGGCCGCGTTCGAAAACGCCCGCGCTGATGCCGCTCCAGAGGAACAGGTGCGTCTTACTGCCTGCTATGAGGCGATGCGCGCGCGGGCCAGCGCGTTGGTTGCCAAGATAGCCGGTGACCTACCCCACATGACTATTCACGATGTGACGCATCTTGATGCCCTGTGGGAAATGGCGTCTATCGCCACCGGCGAAAACTTTGACCTCAACCCGGCCGAGGCTTTCGTATTCGGCGGCGCGATTCTTCTGCACGACGCGGCAATGACTCTTGCGGCTTTCCCCGGCGGAATAGCCGAACTTCGCGAGCAAATCGAATGGCGCGATCTCTATGCGCGGTACATGGCATCCGTTTCTGCCGGCGATACGGTGGCGGCCAAGGAAGCCGAAAACCGCGCGACTGCGGATGCGCTCCGCCTGCTTCACCCCAATCAGGCCGAGAACCTGCCGACGATCTCATGGATGGGCCCGCAGAAGCAGCCAATGTTCGTCATCGAGGATCAGCAGGTCCGCAACTTCTACGGCCCGAAGATCGGAAAGGTTGCCTACAGCCATTGGTGGGACATCGCGAGAGTCGAGGAGGAGCTGTCGGGGACGCTTGGTGCCCTGCCTGATGTCACCAACTGCACTGTCGATCTGCTGAAGGTTTCGTGCCTGCTCCGCGTGGCTGATGCGATGCACCTAGATCAGCGACGGGCACCGGCATTCGACTTTGCGCTCGTACAGCCCACGGGCATCTCGGCGCAGCATTGGAAGTTCCAAGAGCGAATGGCCAAGCCGTTCGTTCAGGCCGACGCGCTCGTTTACACCGCACAGCCGCCATTTGAGGCCGACGCTGCAGATGCATGGTGGGCGGCGTTTGATGCGTTGCAATTGGTCGATCGCGAGCTGCGTGACATCGACCGGGTGCTCCGCGATCGGCAGAAGAAGCCGCTTGTTGTGCGGCGTGTCGAAGGAGCGCATTCACCAAGCGACCTCGCCCGTACCGTGGAAACGGTCGGCTGGGTACCGGTCGACAGCACCGTGCGGGTCAGCGACGTTCCCAAGATCGTTGCCACACTCGGTGGCAGCAAGCTTTACGGCAACGGTACGGCCGCGCCGATTCGCGAGCTGATCCAAAATGGCCTAGATGCGATCGTCGCGCGACGGCGGCTGCAGGGACGTCCGCCCAAATGGGGCGAGCTCCAGATCGTGCTGCAGAAGCGCGACGACGGGTTCTGGCTATATTTTGAAGACAATGGCGTCGGGATGTCGCAAACTGTGCTGACTGGTCCGCTGATAGACTTCGGCAACTCGTTCTGGAAATCGTCGCTTGCGATCCAGGAGTTTCCCGGCCTAGCCGCCGCGGGCATGAAATCCCGTGGCAAATATGGAATCGGCTTTTTCTCAACCTTTATGCTCGGCGATCTGGTTCGGGTTATCAGCCGCCGCTACGATCGCGACACGCAGTCTGCACAGGTGCTAGAATTTCGCCACGGCCTTGGATCACGGCCCAACCTGCGCCACGCAGATTCCAAGGAAGTTCCGCTGGATGGAGGGACGCGAATCGAGGTCAAGCTCAAGACCAATCCGTTCGAGCCCGACGGGTTACTTTACCGCAAGCCCTCGTTTTCCAAGAAACAGGTGGTAAAGCTGAGCCGTGTGATCGCCGCGATCGCGC
>SCRB01000619.1 GCA_004299545.1 Rhizobiaceae bacterium | reverse complement strand
ACGGAAACGGCCGGCTGTGAATTGGGAGACGAACGGCTGAATCGGCGGCTCGGGGCAATGCTTGAGGCGCTCGGGGAGCGACCGGGCAAGTCATTACCAACGGCATTTCAGGACTGGTCGAACACGAAAGCCGCCTACCGATTCTTTTCCAACGGCAATGTCAGTGAAGACAAGATCATGGAGGGCCATTTTGCGGCCTCCGCGCTGCGTATCGAGGCAACCGACGGCCCGATCTTGATCCTGCAAGACACTACGGAATTCTCCTTCACGCGCTCGGCGCCGGAGAAGATCGGCTTCACGAAGATATCGACCGGACGCAAGCTGGAGGAAGGCCGCTAGCAAAAGCATGCTGTCTGCGGTCTTCTGATGCATGCCAGCCTGGCTATCACGCCGGACGGCCTGCCGCTCGGTCTGACAGCGGCCAAGTTCTGGTCGCGCGCGAAGTTCAAGGGGACCGCCGCGCTCAAGCGACAGATCAATCCGACCCGAGTGCCGATCGAGACGAAGGAAAGCATGCACTGGCTCGACAATCTGCGTCTGTCCACCGAACTTGCGGGCGTGCCCGAGCGCTGCGTGCATATAGGCGACCGGGAAAGCGACATCTACGAACTCTACTGCTTGGCCGAAGAGCTCGGGACCAGCTTTCTGGTGCGCAGTTGCGTCGACCGTCTGGCAGAGGACGGCGACACGACCATCTCCAAAGTGATGGCTCAGAGCCAGTCGAGCGGCACCCACGAGGTCCGGTTCCGGGATGCGCAGGGTCAGGACCGTCGCGCGGTGCTGACAATCAGGCACGCCTCGATGACGGTCCGCCCTCCGGTTGGAAAGCAGCGAAAATACCCGCACCAGAACCTTCAGATCATTCATGCCGAAGAGCTTGATCCGCCGGAGGGACGCGCACCCGTTGTCTGGAAGTTTATCACGAGCCTGCCGATAGAAAGCCATGCGCAGGCCGTGCACAAACTCGAATGGTATGCACTGCGCTGGAAGATCGAAACCTTCTTCAGGACCCTGAAGACCGGCTGCCGGATCGAGGAGATCCGCCCCGCCACCGCCGATCGCCTCGCCAATTGCATCGCGCTGTGCTGCATCGTGGCATGGCGCGTGTCATGGCTAACGATGCTCAGCCGCGGGACGCAGGGCACATCGCCGGCAGTCGTCTTCACAGAGGAAGAGCGCAACCTGCTTGAACGCTCAACACCAGACCGAAAACGCGAAGTCCGGCGCGATCTCGAGTCCTATGTCAGGGCAATCGCGCGTCTCGGGGGATATCTCGACCGCGCCGCCGACCCTCCCCCAGGAACAACCGTCATCTGGCGAGGCTTCTCGCGCCTCGCTGATCTCGTCGAAGGCGCCCGCATCGCAACATCCCCAGAAACTTATGGGTAACTACAAGCGCCCTCGGATGCTTACGATGGTGAGACGTTCTACGACACGGCGCTGGAGAACCTGCATCAACTCTCCCAGCAGGTGAGGGAAGGAACCTATGCCCGGGCGGCCTCTAAGTAGATTCCCCTACGGATATGACCGAATTTCTGATCGCGAGGATTCGCGCCATTGATCGCTTGCAACGTCAGGAGACGACTATGGCTTTTCTCGAAACCTTTCAGACTCTGCGTTCTCCAATCCATCCCGAGTTCAAATCACCGCCCGGCCGTCCGTCGGCAGGTTTTCAGTCAGTGACTTTCTTTCCCGCCGGAACTGAAATCTATGCACAAGGCGAAGAGAGCGAAGGTCTCTACCGGGTCGAATTCGGGGCCATTCGCATCTACCGCCTACTTGCCGACGGTCGTCGCCAGATTTCCGCCTTCCACCTCGCCGGAGAGATTT
>SCRB01000618.1 GCA_004299545.1 Rhizobiaceae bacterium | reverse complement strand
CGGTGCTGGTCCCGTCGATGAACGTCAAGGTCGCCGCCGACATGTTCGCTTCAGCCGACAGCGAGGAACTCGCCGTCGTCGGCGATCTCTACAACAAGAAGGTGGTCGGGCTGCTGACCGAGGGGCACCTGATGCGCCGCTATGCCGAGGAACTGGAAAAGGCGCGGCGCGATCTCACCGGCGGGGTGTGATCCCGACTTGCTTCACACGAAGATCGTCCGTTCCCGCTCGACGATCCGGGTGACGAAATCCGCCACCGCCTGGACGCGCCGCATCGGCCGGACCGATTCATGATAGACGAGCCAATAGGCTCTCCGGATCGGCTTGCCGATGGCGACGGGGACAAGCTCGGGCATGGAGCGCGCGATGAAGGTATGGAGAATGCCGATGCCGGCTCCGGAGCGCACGGCTTCCACCTGTCCCAGCGAAGACGAGACGGAGAAATTGGCCGGCCATTCGGCCGCGATCTCGTCGGCGTAGTCGAGAGAGGGGCTGATCGCCAGGTCCGGCACATAGCCGACCAGCCGGTGCGAGGACAGTTCCGCCGGCGTCTTCGGCAGGCCGTTCTCCTCCGCATAGGTGCGTGAGGCGTAAAGCTGGAGCGTATAGTCCACCAGCTTGCCGGCGACGAGCCGGCCCTCGGTCGGGCGGTCGACGGTAATGACGATGTCGGCCTCCCGCCGGGAGAGCGAAAAGGACCGCGGAACCGGCACCAGTTGCAGCATGAGTTCGGGGTGGAGCACGGCGAGCGCGCCGAGCCGCGGCGCGAGAAAGGCGACGCCGAAACCGTCGGGCGCGCCGAGCCGCACCGTTCCCGTCAGCGCGTCGCCTTCCCCCGCGATTTCCGCCCGCGCGGCGATCATGTCGGCTTCCATGCGCTCGGCGACGAGAAGGAAGCGCTCGCCCGCCGGCGTCAACTCCGATCCGGTGGTGAGCCTGCGGAAAAGGCGTGCCTTGAGCGCATCCTCCAGTGCGGCCACGCGGCGCGAAACGGTTGCGTGATTGAGGCCGAGCCGCCGCGCCGCGCCGAGGATCTGGCCGGCCCGCGCGACGGCGAGGAAAATACGCACATCGTCCCAGTTCATCGGCGCCGCCTTGGGGAAGCTGGTGAGTTTGATCGGAGTATCCGGCGCTCTGCGCCGCGAAGGAATGAAGACATCGCCGAACAATATGCAGAAATTCGTGCACCTTTCCAGTCGATCTCTATTTCCTGCACAACGGCTGCGTTCAGCCTCGCATTGCCTTCCCCCGCGCAAAGGATGAGAATGGGCCATCCGAACAATCGAGGCCTAACGGTCAGGGCCTAACAGTCAGGGAGCGTAGCGATGGTCGAATACGGTCATTTCATCGGCGGCAAGAAGGTCGCCGGCAAGAGCGGGCGCAAGCAGGACGTGTTGCAGCCGATGGACGGTACCGTGCGTGGCACCGTGGCGCTTGCCTCGCGTGACGAAGTCCGTGCGGCAGTGGAGAATGCCAAGGCGGCACAGCCGGCCTGGGCGGCAACCAATCCGCAGCGCCGCGCCCGTGTGCTGATGAAATTCCTGGAGCTTGTCGCGCGCGACAATGACGAACTGGCCGAAATCCTCGCACGCGAGCACGGCAAGACCCTCCCTGATGCCAAGGGTGACATCCAGCGCGGCGTCGAGGTCGTCGAGTTCGCGCTCGGCGTGCCGCATCTGATGAAGGGCGAGTTCACCGAGGGCGCCGGCCCGGGCATCGACAATTATTCCGTGCGCCAGCCGCTCGGCGTCGTCGCCGGCATCACGCCCTTCAACTTCCCGGCGATGATCCCGATGTGGAAGTTCGCGCCGGCGATAGCCTGCGGCAATGCCTTCATCCTCAAGCCGTCCGAGCGTGATCCGGGCGTGCCGATGCGGCTTGCCGAACTGATGCTGGAAGCGGGCCTTCCCGCCGGCATCCTCAATGTCGTCAATGGCGATAAGGAAGCGGTGGACGCCATTCTCGACGATCCCGACATCAAGGCAATCGGCTTCGTCGGTTCCTCCTCGATCGCCGAATA
>SCRB01000617.1 GCA_004299545.1 Rhizobiaceae bacterium | reverse complement strand
GCAAGCTCGGGGATCTGATGCTTGCCGCTTCTCCGACCCGCAATGCCGGCTGCAACAAGGGCTTCGTGGATCGACCGGGCGCGGGATAGTTATTCTGCCAGCTGAAACCGCTCGAAGCGCTCTAGTTCCTCCTCTATCATGCGCTTGTGGCGCGGCTCTTCGCCCTTGCCGACCCATGTCCATTGCTGGATCAGAAGCTTCTTCTCCTGCCGGTCGGTCTTGAGGTCGATGACGGCGACGATTGCGTCGCCGGCGAGCACCGGCAGCGCGAAATAGCCGAAGCGGCGTTTTTCCTTCGGCAGATAGGCTTCGAAGCGGTGATCGTAGCCGAAGAACAGTGCCAGCCGCTTTCTTTGGATAATGAGCGGATCGAAGGGTGAGAGGATGTGGACGAGGCTTTCGTCCGTTTGCGGCGGGGCGTCGAAGATTTCCGGCCGCGCCCAGTGCTGGGCCTTGCCGGCGCCTTCGAAGGCAACGGGGACCACTTCCTTCTTCCTGACGCGCCGTTCGATGAATTTCTTCACGAGAGGCTTTCGCGGCGCGTCCAGATGGCACGCGGAATCGAGGCTGACCAGCCCCTGCGCCCGTAATGCCCGGTCGAGCACATATTCGGCGACCTGGTTCTCGGTCGCGGGCTTCGGGCGCTTTTCCCAATCGAAATGCCGGTCCATCAATTCATAGGTCTTGAGCATGCCCGCGCGTTCCGAAATCGCCAGAACGCCCTCATAGAAGAGCCGTTGCAGCGCCCGTTTCGACGGCTTGCGGCTCGCCCACAGATGCTCCTTCTCGATCAGCACGTCGTCGTCGATGTCGCGAATGGTGATCGGGCCTTCCTTGCGGATCAGCCGAATCACCTTCCTGATGTCCTTTTCGGTGACGCCCGGGTACCAACGGTTCGGCTTCGCCTCGCCGCGCTTCATCATGCCGAGGAAAAACCGTATGTCCCTGACCGGCACATAGGCGAGCGCATGCGTCCAATACTCGAAAACCGTCTTGTCCACGGTCTGCGCCCGGTGAAGATGGGCGCGCTCGTAATCGGGAATGCGGCTGTAAAGGATGTGATGATGGCTGCGCTCGATGACGTTGATCGTGTCGATCTGGACATAGCCGAGGTGCTCGATCGCCCGCGTCGTGGCTTCCGTCCCGCCGCCGAAAGGCGCGCGCGTATCGAGCCGCTGGGCGGCGAGCCAGATACGGCGGGCGTCGGCGAGCGAGATGGTGTGTTTCAGCAAGGGTTTTCTCCGCGCGCCATTCTGCCGGTCTGCGGTGAAAGGAAAAGCGTAAACTGGCACGTTCCTGACAGAGCGCTTCAGGAGGGTACATCTCCGGCAGGACAGAGGGGGGGCAACGTAGGGAGGCGAAGCCGACGATTGTCCGCGCCCCGCTTTCGCCATTGCCCCCTGCGGCGCGATCCCTTACATAGCGGCCAACTCTCCATTCACCTCAGAAATGGGAAAGCGCGCGTGGCACGCCAGTTCATCTATCACATGTCGGGCCTCTCCAAGGCCTATGGCGCCAAGAAGGTGCTCGACAATGTCCATCTCTCCTTCTACCCCGACGCCAAGATCGGCATCCTCGGCCCGAACGGCGCCGGCAAGTCCACGGTGCTCAGGATCATGGCGGGGCTCGACAAGGAATATTCCGGCGAAGCCTGGCTCGCGGAAGGCGCGACCGTCGGCTACCTGCCGCAGGAGCCTCAGCTTGATCCCGCTCTCGACGTCTTCGGCAACGTAATGACGGGCGTCGCCCACAAGCAGGCGATCATCGATCGCTACAACGAACTGATGATGAACTATTCCGACGAGACGGCGGACGAATCGGCGCATCTGCAGGACGAGATGGACCGGATGAACCTCTGGGACCTCGAACAGCAGGTCGAGATGGCGATGGATGCGCTGGGTTGCCCGCCGAAGGACGCCGACGTGGCCAAGCTTTCCGGCGGCGAGCGCCGCCGCGTCGCGCTTTGCCAACTTCTCCTGCGCGAACCGGACCTGTTGTTGCTCGACGAGCCGACCAACCATCTCGACGCCGAGACGACCGGCTGGCTGGAAAAGCACCTGCGCGCCTATCCCGGCGCGGTGATGATCATCACCCACGACCGCTACTTCCTCGACAACGTCACCGGCTGGATCCTCGAACTCGACCGTGGCCGCGGCATCCCTTATGAGGGCAACTATACCGCCTATCTCGACGCCAAGGCCAAGCGCCTGAAGCAGGAAGGCCGCGAGGACGACGCCCGCCAGCGCGCCATCTCCCGCGAGCGCGAGTGGATAGCCTCCTCGCCCAAGGCAAGGCAGTCGAAATCAAAGGCCCGCATCAAGGCCTTCGAGGAACTGCTCGACGCCGCCGACAAGAGGCGCCCGAGCGACAGCCAGATCGTCATTCCGCATGGCGAACGGCTGGGCAATGTCGTCATCGAGGTCGAGGGCCTTGCCAAGGGGTTCGGCGAGGAACTCCTGATCGACAAGCTCGACTTCAAGCTGCCGCCCGGCGGCATCGTCGGCGTGATCGGCCCGAACGGCGCCGGCAAGACAACGCTCTTCAAGATGTTTACCGGACAGGAAAAGCCGGACGGCGGCACGATCCGTATCGGCGAGACCGTCAAGCTCGGCTATGTCGACCAGAGCCGCGACACGCTCGACCCGGACAAGACCGTTTGGGAGGAAATTTCCGGCAGTGCGGAGATCATCAAGCTCGGCAAGCACGAGGTCAATTCCAGAGCCTATTGCTCCTCCTTCAATTTCCGTGGAGGCGATCAGCAGCAGAAGGTCGGCAATCTGTCAGGCGGCCAGCGCAACCGCGTCCACCTCGCCAAGATGCTGAAGAACGGCGGCAACGTGCTGCTCCTCGACGAGCCGACCAACGACCTCGACACCGAGACGCTGGCCGCGCTCGAGGACGCGCTCGAAAGCTTCGCCGGCTGCGCCGTCATCATCAGCCACGACCGCATGTTCCTCGACCGCATGGCGACCCACATGCTCGCCTTCGAGGGCGACAGCCATGTCGAATGGTTCGAGGGCAACTTCGAGGATTACGAGCAGGACAAGGTCCGTCGCATGGGACCGGAGGCGCTTACCCCGCACAAGATGACGTATAAGAGGCTGACGCGGTAGGGAAGAGGCCCGGACTTCAGCTCTGTCCGCGTCGGTGTTGGCTGGCCAGGACACTATCCCAGCGAGCCGACGCGGGTTTCGCTCTCGGGCGTTTTTCGGCCCGGCAAAAGAGATTTATCCACATCCTTTCCGCTTCTCTCATAATCGCCTGACCGCACTCGCGGGAACACAGGTCATGAACCGGATGAGGTGGATGGCGGCGGCGCCGGGCCGGCTGCATATACGGTGATGCAACGCAGTGTCCTGGCTTTCGAGGAAGAATGAAGCGCGCCCATCCGGCCCAAGCGTGCTTCGATCCGCCGAGCCTACGGAGGGCGGCCGGCGCCTCGGTCGCGGACAAACCTTCAATATGCCTGTTCGAAGCTGTTGCAAAGGACAGGCATGCGATACGCCAGTTCCAGTACCTACATCAAATTCGGAAGGCAAGGCTTCGCGCCTCGCTTCCCGGTTGTTTGACAATGGCCAGACGAGACAGGACTCGGGCGTGGCGATGAAGATGTTTGGGGCTCAAGGCGGAGACGCCTCGCCCCTTCGCCCCTCACCAAGTTCGCTCGGCCGCTCGATTTCATCTCGCTGGGGCTCCCTATCCTCTCTCCAGAGGGGCGAGGAGGGCGCGCATCATCCCTCTGCCGAGCGCTTCACCACTTCCGCAATACGGCCGAGCTGACCGGCAAGGGGGCTTGAGCGGCGCCAGATCATGCCGATGGTGCGCGCCGGACGCGGCGGCTTGAAACGGGCGATCGAGACGGCGGCGGAGCGGGTTTCTATGGCGACCGCCATTTCGGGGATCAGCGCCAC
>SCRB01000616.1 GCA_004299545.1 Rhizobiaceae bacterium | reverse complement strand
GGCGCCCACAGTGTCGTTCCATATCTCCTCGGCCGTCGTCCTGCGGTGGATTTCAGGGTTGGCCGGGTTCTCGAATTGCTGCGGAATTACTGCTCCGGGCAGACTCTGCGCCAGTTCATGCGCCTTGGCGATCGCGCCCTCTATGCCCCTGGCTCCCTCGGTCAGCACCAGTTCGGCCCCCAGCAATTTAAGCATCTTATGCCGTTCGACCGACATCGTCTCAGGCATCGTCAGGATCAGCCGATAACCCTTCGCGGCAGCAACGGAAGCGAGGGCAATGCCTGTATTGCCGGAGGTCGGCTCGATCAAGGTCGATTCGCCCGGCGTGATCCGGCCTTCGGCCTCCAGCGCTTCGATCATAGCCACGCCGATGCGATCCTTGACCGAACCGACGGGATTGAAAAATTCCAGCTTGGCGGCAAGGGTGACGGCCAACCTTTTTTCGGCGGCATATCGGTCGAGCCGCACCAGCGGGGTGTGGCCGATCGTTTCGGCGATGGAGCCGTATATGCGACCGCGGCCGGGAACCGGCGCTGTGGAAGGGATTGCAACCATTATTCTTGATCCTGCGTCCGTGAGCTCTCGAGAAAGCCAGGCAGCGAGAAGTCCGTCGGCATTCTCGACCAGTGTCGATCATCATGCCCATTTCATTTCGCGCACACGCTTGCTCGACCTTCGGTCATGCTGTGCCGGCGTCGTCATCACGCTATCTTGCGGGAGAAATAGCAGCAACCGGAGGCCGGTCTTTGCGCTGACGCAAGTTCTGATCGCTTGGGTTGGTCAAATATCGAAACGGCAATAGTCTGATGTGCCGTCCAGGAGGGGAGGGCTAGACGCACCTTGATGAGAAAATTCCGATGAGAAAGCGCGGCGCCCATCCGGATATTGCGAGGTCCGGAAGACTTTCCGACCTGTCGCCGGCCTATTTCGGGCTGGTGATGGCGACGGGCATCGTCTCGCTTGCCGCGTCCATGATGGAGCATGAGGAGATCGCGATGGCGATGTTCTATCTGAACATCGTCCAATATTTCATCCTGTGCGCGCTCTATGCGCTGAGAGCCTGGTGCTTTCCCGGCCGCTTCTTCGGCGACATGTTCGCGCACGCGACAGGGCCGGGCTATTTCACAACTGTCGCCGGCACCGGCATCTTGGCGAGCCAGTTCCTGGCCCTGCGCGGAAACATTGCTGCCGGAATGGCGTTCTGGCTGGTGGCGCTCCTGCTGTGGATTTGCCTGACCTACGCCGTTTTCATGGTCCTGACGGTAAAGAGCGACAAACCGACCCTCGACAAGGGGATCAACGGAAGCTGGCTTCTGGCCGTCGTCGCCACGCAAGCCCTGTCCGTTTCGAGCGCATTGCTCGCCGCACGCATCGGCCAGCCTTATCGGCTGGAACTCAATCTGATGGCGCTGTCGATGTGGCTGTGGGGCGGAATGCTTTACATCTGGATGATGTCGCTGATCTTCTACCGCTATGCATTCTTCCGTTTCTCGCCGGGGGACCTGGCACCGCCCTATTGGATCAATATGGGCGCCATGGCGATATCCACGCTGGCCGGCTCCCATCTGATCCTGAACGCGCCGCATGCTCCCTATCTCATGTCGCTGCTTCCTTTCCTGAAAGGCTTTACCGTCTTCTACTGGGCGACCGGAACATGGTGGATACCCATGCTCCTCCTGTTGGGCATCTGGCGCTACGTCTTCGAGCGTTTCCCATTTGAATACGACCCGCTTTATTGGGGCGCGGTATTTCCGCTCGGCATGTATTCCGCCTGCACGTGGCAGATGGACCGCGCCATGGAATTCGGCTTTCTGTCCGCCGTGCCGCGAGTGTTCCTCTATATTGCGCTCGCAGCATGGGCCGTGACTTTCCTTGGGATGCTGCGCACGCTCTTGCGCACCGTGCCCGGCAAATAGCGAACCCTTGCCGCTTCGGGCCACCGCGGCGGCGGTCCATTGAACTTGCGCTGCAGCAATGTGGCTCCTTCGCCCCATGCTATCTTCCCCTGCTGCGTCGGCAGAATTTGGCACCGGCGAAAGATGCAACTCCATGAAGGAGGGTTGCGAATTGACCAAGATCATCGAAACGCCCGGCAATGCCGATACCGCTTTGCGACTGCGGCGGACGCTGTCAACCGTTACTCTGGACTGCCGATGCCGCGCCAGGCTCAATGAAGCGCTCGACCGATTTTCCGCGCTCGAAGGCCGCAGGCGGTTGCGGAGCGGATTGAGGGAAGCGAGGCACAGAAAAGGCGTGATAGCGGATCAGCTTTCGTTTCTTGCCGATATCGACGAACTCACCGAGCACGAGACCGACCTGACGGTCTACGAGGAGATGGCGATCCTGTTCGACGAAATCGCGGTTCAGGCGGGCAAGGCAGCCGATGCACTCCGACAGGTCGAAGCGTCTTTAACCCAGGACACGAACGGCAGGAAGGCATAGAGCATGATGCGATTCAACCTGATCGCATCATGCTATACCCTATTGTTTTCACTCACTTTCTCGGATCATGCTCTAGCCGGGTCGGTAAGCCCTGCATATCCGGGGATCAGTTTCCAAGTGGCCGGCGCCAATGAGGTCGAGGCAATAGGGAATCGCCGGGAACACGGCATCCAGACAGGCTTCAATTGATCCCGGTTTTCCGGGAAAATTGATAATCAGCGTACGCCCGCGTACGCCCGCGGTCTGGCGCGACAGGATCGCTGTTGGAACCAGTTCCTGGCTGACACGACGCATCAACTCCCCGAAGCCGGGCAACTCCCGTCCGATCACGGCTTGCATTGCCTCCGGCGTCAGATCCCGGGGCGCCGGCCCGGTCCCTCCTGTCGTCAATATGAGATCCGCCTGATCGCGGTCGCTGAGCGCGATCAGTTCGTTTT
>SCRB01000615.1 GCA_004299545.1 Rhizobiaceae bacterium | reverse complement strand
TGAACCGGACGGTTGTGTACCGCAAAGGCGACGGCATCTCCCTGAAGCAGGGGAACAACCTCGGCACGGCTCTGCATCCGTGGTCGCTGCTCCGCCAGGACAAATTCGCCGCCGGTGAAGTCCTTGTAAGGTTGCGAAAGCAATATCGCGACCTGAATTGGGAAGGCGAGATCACCGTAGAGATCCTGGTGCAGGCAATTGAAGTCGCCGGGAACGTATTGCAGCAGTAGCGGCGTCGGCCGGGTCTGGCCCGCGTCGTGGCATTGCTCCAGATAGGAGGCATGGTCGGCAGGGAAGCGCTGATCCATGCCCATCCGCTCGTTCCAATGGTTGGCGATGCCGCCGAGACGCGGATAGAGCGCCGTGCGGATGCCGCCGATCAGATCAGGCAGCGGGTATTTGAAATAGCGATACTCGCCCTTTCCAAAGCCGTGCCGCGCCATGACGATATGGCTGCGGAAATGGCTTTCGTCGGGATAGAGCGCGGCGATGTCGCCGCATTCCTCCGGCGAGAGCAGCTTCGGCAGGACGGCGCAGCCATAGCTGTCGAGTTCACCGGCGAGCGCCTTCCAGTCATAGGCGGCGACCCGCGCTTCCGCGGACGGAGCCGCAGAGGCCGGAGTTATCCAATCGGCGATTGGGTGTGTCATGCCATCGTCTCCCTGCGGATCAGTTCGCGCTTGCGCTCGATACCCCAGCGATAGCCGGCCAGGTCGCCGCTCTTGCGGACGACACGATGGCACGGGATGGCGAGCGCGATCGGGTTGGCCGCGCAGGCGCCGGCGACGGCGCGCGGATTGGCCAGCGGAGCGACCCATTTGGCCAGTTCCATATAGCTGACCGTGCGGCCGACGGAGATCGCCTTTACCTTTTCCCAGACGCGGCGTTGGAACGGCGTGCCACGCATGTCGAGCGTCAGATGGAGACCCTCGGAAGGGTTCGCGATGTAGCGCAGGATTTTTGCGACGTCGCCCTTCAATGTAGCGTCGCTCTGGATGAGCACAGCCAACGGAAAGCAATTGGCAAGGTCCACCGCCAGTTCCTCGGCGTCGTCACCAAGCAGGATCGAGCAGACGCTCTTGGTGCTGCGCGCGACCAGCACCTCGCCGAGTGCGCTCTCGACGACAGTGTAGCAAAAAACGTCTACCAGTGCCGTGGCTGGGATTCTCTGCGGGGAGGGTCGTTGTGTGTCGGTTTCGATCACGAGGTTCATTGTCGTGGCTCCTTGTTTTGTCCTCGGGATCGAAGCTATGTCCCTCACTGCGCCGCCAAACTCCGATCCTTGCTTTCAAATCGAAACTTGCTTGTTGGCCGGGAGAAAACGAAAAATGCCGAGCACCTCGCGTCCGGCGTGACTTTTGCTGTTTCAGTGGGACCGGAGGCCGACGGAAACTCGCCGTCGATGAAGCTGCGCGGGAGGGGCACAAGGCGCTCCGGCGTTCGGCCAATCAGGCGAGTCTGAGGATGGTGGATTCCGCTAGCAAATAGGTCTCGCCGGAGGTGAAGCGGACTTCGACTTCCCCGTTGTCGAGCATTGCCCAGTTCGCATAGCCATCAGCCACGAGCTGGCCGATGTATTTCATGACGAGTGCCTTGTCTCGATTGTCCTGCGCGAGCGCGACGAGCGCGTCGATAGCTTCCTCGGTTCCGGGAAGATTGCGCCGGCTCGCCTTTGCGTCGAATCCGCCGCGCGAGAACATAAGTGTGGGCGTCCTTGTTTTAGGCGTAGCGGCTAACCGACCGTGTGGTATCTGAAATCAGCATGTCGACTTTCCGAATGATAACACATTTGCCAGGAAGTCCGTTCCGGCGGCACTCCGGTTGTTGTCATCAAACCGAAAGAAGATTCGAGAATTATAGCGCTCCCCGGAACGTGAGATTTATGCGCATGCGTCCCATGGTCTCGTGGACGCCGTCCTTTAGTTCAGGGACGCCGTGATAGAAGAGCCGCGACGGGCTGCCCCAGACAGCGACGTCGCCATGCCGCAGAGGAAACTTCCTGACAGGGTCGGTACGCTTCAGGCCACCAAATTGGAAGGTTGCCGGCAAGCCGAGCGAGACCGATACGATCGGATTGGCAAAGTCGCGTTCGTTCTTGTCCTGATGGAGTGAGAGGCGAGCGCCAGGCTCGTATCGATTGATCAGGCAGGCGTCGGGTCGAAAGTCCGGATAGCCGGCTTGTGTCGCCGCATCGACCGCCAGCGCGAGGAAGCTATCGGGCATGGCCGGCCAAGGGCGCCCGGTTACAGGATCATTGCGGTCGTAGCGATAGCCGGTGCGATCCGTGACCCAGCCCGCCGCACCGCAATTGGTCATGGCGACAGACATGGTGAAACCACCGGGCGTGACCATATGCCGGAACGGAGATTGGGCGGTGATGTCGCGAAGCGCGGCGAGCAGGTTCTTCTCATAGGGAAGTGCTGCGCCGCGCAGCAGCATGGCGCCGTCGGCCATAATTTCGATAGCAGGACCGACGGGAGCAAGTATGTCAAACAGATCGGGCATCTCTTTGCCTATCCGTATGTCTTGTTGATCGAGGGGTGAAGCACGGGCGAATACCCCGCGATGAGAGCCATGACGATCGACGGCGGCGTCAGTGTCGAGAAAGTGTTCCGCAGCCAATGTCGGCCGCGGGACTCATGCGGTCTGCGACGCCTCCCGATCAAGAAGCTGGCGCTTGCGGTCGACGCCCCAGGCGTAGCCCGAGAGCGCGCCGTCGTTGCGGACGACGCGATGGCACGGAATGGCCACGGCGATATTGTTCGCAGCGCATGCGCCGGCAACCGCGCGTGTCGCGCTCGGCGATCCGATGCGCCGGGCGATCTCCGAATAGGACACACGTTCGCCGACCGGGATCTCCTGCAGCGCCTGCCAGACACGGCGCTGGAAGGCCGTGCCGCGTACGTCGAGCGGGAGGTCGAGCCCGATGCCCGGATTCTCGACGAAGCCGCAGACACGAGCGATCAAGGATTCGTACTCGCGATCCATGCCGATCAGACGGGCCTTCGGGAAGCGATCCTGAAGGTTGCGAACCAGCGTATCCGGGTCGTCGCCGAGCAGGATCGAGGCGACACCCTTCGTGCTGGACGCCACGAGGATCGCACCGA
>SCRB01000614.1 GCA_004299545.1 Rhizobiaceae bacterium | reverse complement strand
CCCCCGTCATGGGCGCGCTCTGCGCCAGCCCCCAGGCGTTGGCGTGGAACATCGGCACCACGGGAAGAACCGTATCGCGGGAGGAAAGCCCCATCGCGTCGGGCTCGATCGCCATCATGGCGTGGAGGACATTCGAACGATGGCTGTAGACGACGCCCTTCGGGTTTCCGGTGGTGCCGGAGGTGTAGCACATGCCAGCGGCAGCGTTTTCGTCCAGTTCCTTCCAGCGGTAATCGCCATCGCCGCCGGCAAGCCATTCCTCGTAAGGCACCGCCGGAAGAGGCGTGTCGGGCATATGCGCCCTGTCGGTAAGGATGATGATTTTCTCAAGGGAAGCAACGGAGGAGGCGATCTTCTCGACGATCGGCAGGAAAGTGAGATCGACGAAAAGGCACCTGTCCCCGGCATCGTTCATGATCCAGGCGATCTGGTCGGGGAACAACCGCGGATTGAGCGTGTGGTAGACGCCGCCCATTCCCATGATGCCGTACCAGCTTTCGAGATGGCGGGCCGTGTTCCAGGCGAGCGTCGCGATGCGGTCGCCCGTCCGGTAGCCGTCGCGCTCCAGCATCTGGGCGCATTTGAGGGCCCGCGTCCTCACCTCGACGTAATTGGTACGGACGATCGGCCCCTCGATCGTACGGGTGACGATTTCGCGCCTGCCATGCTGGCGCGCGGCATGGTCGATGATCTTGCTGCAAAGCAGCGGCCATGGCTGCATCAGTCCAAGCATCTTTCTCCTCCCAAATGCTTTTGCCGCTATTGTGTCGTTTACGGGCTGTTTGTCCAGCGTGCCTTTTCGCAGGCCCATGCCTTCCTATATTTAATGCAGGTTCTTGTTTTCCCGCCACAATCCGGCCATTCTGAATCCGGATCGTACCGTTGGGCGGGTGGAAATCGAGGTTCTCATGGACGAGCCCATCCTTGTCGATTCAAAGACGGCAGCCTCTTCTGGGGCGGCAGATGACATCGGCCTCGCCGCGCTTGCGATGGAAACGGTCGAGTTCGAACTGGCGCTGCAATTGCAGTCGCTTCCGGGCAAGGCCTTTGAAGCGGTCCTTGCGGACGCGCTTGAAAATGTCGGCGGGGCGCTGCTTTTCAACATGCCGGTCCAGCCGGGCGTCGGTTCCGGACACGTCGCGGCCGTCTCGCTCCCTTCCGGGGAAGGGCGCATCCTCGCTCTCGTCATCCAATCGGCCGACGGCATATTGCGTGTCGAACCTGCCGAGCAGAGCGCCAACCCCGTCGCTCGCATCGTACCGGCCTATGCCGGCGTGATGGAGCATTTCGCCGCCTGAAAGCTTTCAGGCAAGAGGGGGCAGGCAAGAGAGGACCCATGCAGCAAGGACAAAACCCGTCGCCCGGCTTCCGGAAGCACTCGGAGCACACGATAACGGTCGAGCCGCATGGCGGCCATGTCACCGTCAGGGCCGGTGGAAGGACGATCGCTTCCTCCGGCAACGCGCTCCTGCTGAGGGAGCATACCTATCCGCCGGTCATCTACATCCCCTTCGCCGATATCGATTTCGATGCGCTTTCGGCCACCGAAACGGTGACGCACTGCCCGTTCAAGGGAGATGCCAGCTATTGGAGCGTCAAGGATGGCCCGAAGGACGCGATGTGGGCCTACCAGCATCCCTATGACGAGATGATGCAGATCAAGGACCACGGCGCGTTCTATCCCGATCGCGTCACAATCGAATCGGGTCGGTAAATCCGGCTACCCTTTTTTCGGAAGGGATGGATGGCCCGCTGTCTTTGCAACCGGCAGCGTGCCGGTGGTGCCGTCGGTGCCGGTCGGCTGGACCTCGTCCAGCTTGACGAAGCCGTAGCCCCTCGCCTTGAGGTCGAGGATGCCCTTGACGACACCTGCGCCTGCCGCGTGGGTCGGCTGGTTGATGTGGGAGATGACGACATCTCCGTCCTTCGCGCGCGAGATCGTCTTCTCGGCAAGCGCGGCGCTGAAGAGCGAACCGCCATCGCCATTGACGGAGAAGCCGGCGACGGAGAAACCCAGGCGGCGTATCTGGCTGATTGCCGAAAGGCTGTAGAGCGCCGTCGAACCGCGGAACCAGAGCGGATGCGGACCGCCGGCAGCCTCGATGGCACTCCTTCCACCTTCCACTTCCTTCTTCACCGCTTCCGCCGATCCGGCCGAGGCGATACCGTAGATCTTCACCGGCCGGTCGACCGCCGGAACGTGCATGGCCCCATGGTCCTCGATTTCGAAAAGGTCCGGATGGGCGAGCAATATCTCGAACGCGGCGCGGTTTTTCTTCAACCAGCGCCCGGTCACGAAGATCGTCGCAGGAATGTGGCCGGATATCAGCGCGTCCAGAATGCGGTGATCCGTCCGCCCCATACAGGCATCGAAGGTAAGCGCCACGCGCGGATGGCCCGGTCCGCCGGGAAGAATGTGGAGCGCCGGCTCGACAAGGCCGCGCGGGCGCGCTTGAACGTCCGTCATCGTCAGGGCGAACGCCGCAAGGGCCAGCAGAAAAACGCGCAACGCCATCATAATACCCGGCACCCCAGGTGAGCCGGCACCGCCTGTGCCTCGCGATTAAAGGCGAAGTTGGAAGAAAATTTCAAGGCGGTGAGAGAATGATTCCGGCTCCGCCGCCAGCCCGTTGATTTAAAAGCGTATCCGGCAACAGCTCATCACCTTTTCCTCGCAGCCGCCTGCGCCGCAGCCAGTCTTGCGATCGGGACACGAAAGGGCGAACAGGAGACATAGTCGAGCCCGACCTCCTCGCAAAACGCGATCGAAGCGGGATCGCCGCCATGCTCGCCGCAGATGCCGAGCTTGATGCCGGGGCGGGCAGCGCGGCCCTTTTCCACGCCGAGCCGGACCAGCTCGCCAACGCCCTCGACATCGAGCGAAACGAAGGGATCCTGCTCGATCACACCCTTCTTGCGGTAGATTTCCAGGAAGGAGGCGGCGTCGTCGCGGCTGATGCCGAAAGTCGTCTGCGTCAAATCGTTGGTGCCGAAGGAGAAGAATTCGGCGGAACCGGCGATCACGTCGGCACGGATCGCGGCGCGCGGCAGTTCGATCATGGTGCCGACCAAATAATCGATCCTGGTACCTTTCTCTTCCATAACCTTCTTGGCCGTCTCGTCGATGCGCGCCTTGACGTAATCGAGTTCCCTGACCAAGCCGACAAGCGGAACCATCACCTCGGGCACCACCGGCTTGCCGGTTTTTTGTGCGGCTTCGACGGCGGCCTCGAAGATGGCGCGCGCCTGCATCTCTGCGATTTCCGGATACGAAACCGCCAGGCGGCAGCCGCGATGGCCCAGCATCGGATTGAACTCGTGCAGTTCCTCCGTCCGATGCCGCAGTTTGTCGGCCGGCACGCCCATGACTGCGGCGACCTCCGCGATCTCCTCCTCGGTCTTGGGCAGGAATTCGTGCAAGGGGGGATCGAGAAGGCGGATCGTGACCGGCAGCCCCGCCATGATCTCGAACAGTTCGACGAAGTCCGAACGCTGCATCGGCAGAAGCTTGGCAAGGGCCGTGCGCCTGCCCTCCTCCGTGTCAGCGAGAATCATCTCGCGCATGGCGACGATGCGGTCGCCGTCGAAAAACATGTGTTCGGTACGGCAAAGGCCGATCCCTTCGGCACCGAAAGAACGCGCCATGCGCGCATCCACGGGTGTCTCGGCATTGGTCCTGACCTTCATCCGGCGAATGGCGTCCGCCCACTTCATGATCGAAGCGAAGTCGCCGGAAAGCTCTGGCTGGAGCATCGGCACAGCGCCTTTCAGAACCTGACCGTTGGCACCGTCGATGGTGATGACATCGCCTTCCCTGAGCGTCTTGCCGCCGGCGGAGACCGTACCGGCCTTGTAATCCACCCGCAGCGAGCCTGCGCCGGAGACGCAGGGCTTGCCCATGCCGCGCGCGACGACGGCAGCGTGGCTGGTCATGCCGCCGCGCGTCGTCAATATGCCCTCCGCCGCGTGCATGCCGTGAATGTCCTCGGGACTCGTCTCGACACGCACGAGGATGACCTTGCGCCCCTTGGCGCGGGCGTCCTCGGCAACGTCGGAAGAAAAGACGATCTCGCCGGTCGCGGCCCCCGGCGAGGCCGGCAGGCCGACAGCAACGACATCGCGCCTCGCGGAAGGATCGATGGTAGGGTGCAGAAGCTGGTCGAGCGAGGCCGGCTCGATGCGCAGGATCGCCTCGTCCCTGCCGATCAGGCCTTCGGCAGCCATATCCACCGCGACCTTCATGGCAGCTTTTGCGGTGCGCTTGCCCGAGCGGGTCTGGAGCATCCACAGCTTGCCCTGCTCGATGGTGAATTCGAGGTCCTGCATATCGCGGTAGTGACTCTCGAGCTTGCGCGATATGTCGACGAAGCTCCTGTAGGCCTCGGGCATGAGCTTTTCGAGCGACGGCTTGTCAGAGCCCGCCGCGATGCGCGCGGCCTCGGTAATGTTCTGCGGCGTGCGGATGCCGGCGACTACGTCCTCGCCCTGCGCATTGACCAGAAATTCGCCGTAAAGCGCCTTCTCGCCGGTCGAGGGATTGCGCGTGAAGGCGACGCCCGTCGCGGAAGTGTCGCCCATATTGCCGAAGACCATGGCCTGCACATTGACCGCGGTGCCCCAGCTTTCGGGGATGTCGTGGAGCCGGCGATAGGTGATGGCACGCTGGTTCATCCAGCTCGAAAAGACCGCACCGACCGCGCCCCAGAGTTGCTCCTCGGGCGCTTGCGGAAAGGGCTTCCCAAGCTCCTCGTCGATGCGCTCCTTGTAAAGGCCGATGATCCGCTTCCACTCCGCGGCGGAAAGTTCGGTATCGAGTTCGTGGCCGAGCCGCGCCTTCTCGCTTTCGAGGATTTCCTCGAAAAGGTCGTGATCCAGACCCAGAACGACATTGGAATACATCTGGATGAAACGGCGATAACTGTCATAGGCGAAGCGCGGATCGCCCGATTCGCGCGCCAGCGTCTCCACCGTCTCGTCGTTCAGGCCGAGATTGAGCACCGTGTCCATCATGCCCGGCATCGAGGCGCGGGCACCGGAGCGGACGGAAACCAGGAGCAGATTTTCCCTGTCGCCGAAACGCCGCCCAGCGATGCGGGCAACGTGATCGAGAGCCCTTTCGACTTCGCCCTGAAGCTCGGGCGGATATTTCCGGCCGTTGGAAAAATACCAGTTGCAGGCTTCGGTGGTGATCGTGAAGCCCGGAGGCACCGGCAGTCCCAGGCTGCACATCTCGGCAAGGTTCGCGCCCTTGCCGCCGAGCAGATTCCTGTCCCCGGCACGTCCTTCGGCCTTGCCATCACCGAAGGTGTAGACCCATTTGGTCATCCGTTCCTCTCCTGGGATTTTCCTATCGTGGTCAGACGCCCCAATCCAGCTGTGCGATAGGGGTAGGCTTGGTCAAACGCAAGAAGGGGGTGGAATGGTTCCCGCCATCCAATCGATTTTAATGCGGTTGGGCGTTCGCCCTTGCGATTCAGGCAGCGGCAAATTAGAACATATAGTGAACATATGAGGATGCGCGATGAAACAGGATGGAAAACTCGATTATCTCGAACTGTCGGCAACCGGCGGTAGTCTCGACAGCATCAAGGCCTTCTACAGCCGCGTCTTCGGCTGGACCTTCATCGATTACGGCCCGACCTATGCCGCCTTCGACCAGGGGATGGAGGGCGGTTTCCAGGCCGACCGGAACGAGGCGCCGGGGAAGCCCCTGCCCGTCCTCTATTCGGAGAACCTCGAAGCGAGCCTCGAAGCGGTCATGGCCGCCGGCGGCACGGTCGTACGGCCGCCTTTTTCCTTTCCCGGCGGCCGCCGCTTCCACTTCACCGATCCCGCCGGCAACGAGTTGGCGGTCTGGGGAAAGTGAGAAACCTGCGCAAACGGGGCGCGTAATATGCGCGCCGTCCGGTCGAGAAGATCGACGCCGGTATCGCAGAGGAATGGGCGGTGTGGGACTAGCCCGCGCCGATATCAGCCCGCCTCGCGCATCGTCTCCGCCGTCTGTAGATCGACGGAAACGAGCTGGCTGACGCCCTGCTCCGCCATGGTCACGCCGAAAAGCCGGTTCATGCGCGCCATGGTGATCGGATTGTGGGTGATGACGACGAAGCGCGTTTCCGTGGACTTCGCCATCTCCTCCATCAGGTTGCAGTAGCGCTCGACATTGTGGTCGTCGAGCGGCGCATCGACTTCGTCTAGGACGCAGATCGGCGCCGGGTTGGTAAGGAAGACCGCGAAGATCAGGGCCATCGCCGTCAGCGCCTGCTCGCCGCCTGAAAGAAGCATCATGGTCTGCGGTTTCTTGCCCGGCGGCCGCGCCAGGATCTCAAGACCAGCCTCGAGCGGGTCCTCCGATTCGATCAGCTGCAATTCCGCCGTTCCGCCGCCGAAAAGATGCGTGAACAGGCGCTGGAAATGGCCGTTGACCACGCCGAAGGCGGAGAGCAACCTGTCACGGCCCTCACGGTTCAGGTTCTGGATTGCCTGACGCAGCTTGCGGATCGCCTCGACAATGTCCTCGCGCTCCGAAACGATGGTTTCCAGCCGGTCGGAAAGCTCCGTCTGCTCTTCCTCGGCGCGGAGGTTCACGGCGCCAAGCCTCTCGCGCTCGATCCTGAGCTTTTCCACCCGCCTTTCGATGTCGCCCATATCGGGCATCGGATCATCCGGTCCAAGGCCGGTATGGCGGATGACGAGATGCGGCGGCGTGTTCAGCGCTTCCTGGATACGCGCTTCCGTCTCGCGGCGGCGTTCGTCGGCCGCCATCAGCCGCTCCTCGGCGCGGGCGCGGGCCTCGCGCGATTCGGCAAGCCCCTGGATCGACGCGGTCGCAGCCTTGTCGAGTTCGGCCTGCTTGTTCTCGGCAGCCTGCAAACGATCGGCGGCCGCGTTGCGCTGCGCTTCGGCTTCATGGATCTGCGACAAAAGCCGGCGCCGCCGCTCATCGATCTCGTCGGGTGTGTCGGCGAGCTTTTCGCGTTCCGCCGCCGCCTCGGCGCGACGCTCGGCGAGCGAGGCGATCTGGCGGTCCGCGTTTTCGGCGCGGGACAGCCAGTTCGCGCGTTCACCCGCGATCGCGGAAAGCCGGCGCCGGCGCATCTCCGTTTCGCGCGCCAGACCCTCATGCGTCGCCCTTGCCTCGGCAACCTTCGCTCTCTCCCCGGCAACCGCGGTGCTCAAACTCTCGATGCGCGATTGCAGCGCCGTCAGGTCGGGGCATTCGGCCAAAGCCTTTTCCGCACCGGAAAGCGTCGCCGCGGCCTCCTCGCGACTCTCGGCGACGCGAAGCCGCGATTCCTCAAGCGCGCTGCGGCGTGCCGAGAGCGAGCCCGCGGCCTTTTCCGCCTCGGCCAGCGCATTGCGGGCAAGGCCGAGCAGCCGTTGCGCCTCGCGCCAATCCTCGCGTGCCTGCCGCTCCGCCCCGGTCGCCTCGCGGACAGCGGCTTCGGCGGCGGCAAGCGTCTCCTCGGCGGCTCGAACCTTCCTGGTCGCCTCGATCGCCTCTCCGTCAAGTTCCGCCAGCCGGTTCTTCTGGGCCAATCGCAGCGCCGCCGGCGTCGGCGCGTCGGCGCTCGCCACGTAACCGTCCCACCGCCACAGCGCCCCCTCGCGGCTGACAAGACGCTGGCCGGGCCTCAGGAGCAGTTGCAGCCTCGCCCCCTCAGCCGCTTCGGCGATGCCGATCTGGGCAAGGCGGCGGGCAAGCTCGGCCGGCGCCCGGACCTTGTCCTTCAGGGGCAGAACGCCATCGGGCAGCGCCGGATCGGCAGCATCGGAGACTGTACCGCCCCAATGGGCGGGGGCGCTTTTTTCAAGCGGCGCGTCGAGGTCCTCGCCCAAGGCCGCGCCAAGCGCCGTTTCGAAGCCGCGCTCGACCTTGACCTTTTCCAGCACGGCCGGGAAAAGGTCGCTGGAACCGGCATTCAGCATCTTCGAAAGGGTGCGCGCCTCGGTCTCGATGCGGCTCAGTTCCGCCCGCAGGTCCTGCAGCGGAGGACGGCATTCCGCCTCGCGCCGCCGCGCTTCCTCGACTGTCCTTTCCGCCTTCAGCGCCGCCTGCTCGGCAAGGGCGACCGCTGCCTCGGCGGCTTCCATGTTGCGCCGCTTTTCCGCCGGATCGGCAAGACCGGCGATCTTTTCAGCGATTTCCGCAGCCTCGCGGTCGATCTCCGCCAATTGCCGGTCGAGCCGGTCGCGGCGATCCGTCGCCTCGCGCAGGGTCCGCTCGATCTGGTTGCGCGAGGCCGCCGCCTCGGCGCGCTCCGCGGTCAAGGCCGAAAGCGCCGCCTCGCTTTCGGCGAGTTTCACGGCAGCCTTGTCGAGCGCCGCCCTCAGTTCCGTTTCGCGCGAGCCGACGGCATTCTCTTCGGTCTTGAGGCTCTGTTCCTCCGCTGCAAGCTTTTCGAGAATATCGTCATTATCGCTGAGCAATTGCCGCTCGCGCTCGATATCGGCATCGAATTGCGCAACGCGCTTTTCGAGTTCGCTTTGCCGCGCACGGATGCGCTCGATTTCCTCCTCCATCTGCGCCCGCGCAATGGTGAGACGCTGCAAGGCGGCAGCGGCCCTGGCTTCCTCCTCGCGCAGTCCAGGCAGGTGATGGGCGCCGACGGCTTGCTCCTTCGCCGCTTCCATTTGCTGCGCGGCGCGTTCGGCGACGAGCTTCGTCGCCGAGGAAAGCGCGCTTTGCGCCTCGGCCTCCTGCTCCTTTGCCAGCGTCCAGCGCAGGTGCAGCAATGTCGCTTCCGCTTTCCTGATGTCGGCGGAAAGGTTCTTGAAGCGCGAGGCCTGCCGCGCCTGCCGCTTCAGGCTCTCGATCTGGCCTTCCAGTTCGCCGACCACATCATCCAGCCGTTCGAGATTCTGCTCGGCTGCGCGCAGGCGGATCTCGGCCTCGTGGCGACGCGTATGCAGGCCGGAAATTCCGGCCGCCTCCTCCAGAAGCGCGCGGCGAGCCTGCGGCTTCGCCTGGATCAATTCGCCGATTCGGCCCTGCCCGACCATCGAGGGCGAACGTGCGCCGGTCGATTGATCGGCGAAGAGGAGTTGCACGTCCTTGGCGCGCGCCTCGCGTCCATTGATGCGATATATCGAGCCGGCCTCGCGCTCAATCCGGCGCAGTACCTGCAATTCGTCGGTATCGTTGAAGGCGGCGGGCGCCGTGCGGTCGCTATTGTCGAGGAAAAGGGCGACTTCGGCGGTATTGCGGGCGGGCCGCGTCGATGATCCCGAAAAGATCACATCGTCCATGCCCGAGGCGCGCATGTTCTTGTATGAGCTTTCGCCCATCACCCAGCGCAGCGCCTCGACCAGGTTCGACTTGCCGCAACCGTTCGGCCCGACAACCCCCGTCAGCCCACGCTCGATGACGAACTCGGAAGGCTCGACGAAGGATTTGAAGCCGAGAAGGCGCAGCCGTGAAAACTTCATCGGCACCGCCCCACAGCAGGCGCCGACCCATTTCCAGGCTGCTCGTCAGACAAGCGGGTCGATGATCGCCGACATCTCGTCAATCGACATGGCTCCCGGATATTTCTTCCCGTTAATGAAGAAGGTCGGCGTCGCATCGACACCGAAGTCCTTTTCCGCGCGGTTCTTCACCGACCTGATCTGGTCCAGCAGCTTCTGGTCCGTCAAGCAGGCGGTGAAGGACTCCTGTGTAAAACCCGCGAGTTTCGACAATTGAAGCAGCGCCGATTTGGCGTCGTCCGCCACCGCCCAATGGTCCTGCTGGTGGAACAGGAGATCGACCATCGCGAAATATTTGCCCTTCGAGCACCGGGCCAGCATGAAGCCGGCCTCGGCACGCGGGTCGAAGGGAAATTCACGCAGGACGTAATAGACCTTGCCGGCGTCGATATATTTCTTCTTGAATGCCGGAAAGGTAACGATATCGAATTCCGCGCAATGCGGGCAGGTCATCGAGGCATATTCGATCACAGTCACCGGCGCGTCCGACTTACCCATCGACATGTCCGGCAGGGCCTCCGGGGCCATCAGTTTCTTGACGTCGACCGATCCTTCCGGCTTCGGCGCCTCGACAGCCGCCTTCTGATCCTCGGCACGGGCTGGACCGGCTGCCGACAGGAAAGCGGTGGACATTGGCAAGCCGACCAGGGCGGCGAGAAGATTTCTGCGATCGAGCGATGGAAGCATGCGAATCACCTGTCGATTGTCTGAGATTTGATACTGTTGTCGAACAAAAGGCGAGAGTCCGGGCGAATTAAGGCATGAAGCGTTTCAATCCAAGCCGAAAAGCCGGAGGAAGCATTCACGAATACGCGATGCTTCACCGGAAACTATTTCTTCCTCGATGCCATGATCGTCTTTCCGAGATTTTCGAGGGAAGCCCGCAGCGCATCGTTCTCTATGTTTTGGACCGTGCCGACGATCAGGCTCTCCTCGGTTGGCGACAATTGGCGAAGGACAGGCCGCGCTTTTTCAACGCCAGAACCAACGGGTTTCTGGGCAATCCTGATCCGGCCGATGGCAGCGAAGCCAAGGAAGGCATTGATGCGCTGGATAATCTCGCCGGTTTCATGCTGCAGGCGAAGCGCCGCCATGCCTTCACAGGCGATGACGAGCGTCGCCGGCGCGAAAGGATCGTCCTCATGTGCCCTTCTTGGCCAGAGGATGCGTTCCGGCCGGGTCGAGGCGGACAACTTCTCGCCGGCGATCTCTTCCCATGACTGCACCAGGCCGATCGAAATTCCTGCGCGGCGGCGCAGCATCGGATCGATGATTTCCGACGCCACATCGCTCAACGGGCGGACATAGGCGGTTCGCTTCTTTGCGGCCATGAAAGGCTCTACTATATCCGCTCGGTTGATCGGTCAGCAAAAGGCAGCCAGCGGGGTGGCATACGCATCATAGAATGGCATTGGAAGAGTTAGCTATCAACGGGCGGGCCATCAACGGGCAGAACGGCGGCGAAATCGCGGCGGCGCTGCTTTTCTGGTATGATCGCCATCACCGCGACCTGCCATGGCGCACACCGCCGGCGGCGGTCCGGGCCGGAGGCCGATCCGAGCCGTATCATGTCTGGCTTTCCGAAATCATGCTGCAACAGACGACGGTGGAGGCGGTAAAACCCTATTTCCGCAAGTTCACGGCGCTCTGGCCGACCGTCGGGGCGCTCGCCGACGCCGATCCGGACGACATCATGAAGGCCTGGGCCGGCCTCGGTTATTATTCGCGTGCCCGCAATCTCGTGAAATGCGCAAGAGAGATCGTTTCGAAACACGGCGGAATTTTCCCGCGGGACGAAGCGGAATTGAAAGCCCTTCCCGGCATCGGCGACTATACGGCGGCAGCGGTGGCGGCGATCGCCTTCGACCGCCCGGCGACGGTGGTGGACGGCAATGTCGAGCGCGTCGTCTCCCGCCTCGCCGCACTTGAACGCCCGGCCCGCGAGGCGAAGCCAGAAATCAGGCGCTTCGTCCGGCAGATAACGCCATTGGATCGGCCGGGCGATTTCGCACAAGGCATGATGGATCTCGGCGCGACGATCTGCACGCCACGCAACCCCACCTGCTTTCTCTGTCCGCTTTCCGGCAACTGTATCGCTCTCGAACGCGGCGAGGTTGACCGCTTTCCGTCGAAATCGATAAAGCCCGAAAGGCCGAGGCGGCAAGGCTCCGCTTTCGTCGCCATTCGCGGCGACGGCGCGATATTGCTGCGCAAGCGTCCGGAAAAAGGCCTTCTCGGCGGCATGAGCGAAGTTCCCACGACCGCCTGGACGGCAAGGATCGACGGAGAAACAGGCGCTGGCGCCGCACCCTTTGCCGCCGACTGGCAGCCCGCCGGCAGCATCCGGCACGTCTTCACGCATTTCGAACTCGACCTCTCCGTCTACCGGGCCGAGGTCGGGCAGCTTGCCTTGCCGGAAGGCTGGTGGTGGTCGCCATCGGTGCAGAGAGAGGCCTTGCCGACCGTCATGAAAAAGGCCATCGAGGCGGCCGTTCCCGGAATCACGAAAAGCGCAGGTGAGCAGACGAAATGACTGAAATCCGCCATATCGTCTTCGACATCGGCAAGGTGCTGGTGCACTACGATCCCAACCTTCCTTTCTGCAGGCTCATTCCAGACGACGGCGAACGGCGCTGGTTCTTCGACAACGTCTGCACAC
Organism: Rhizobiaceae bacterium; assembly: GCA_004299545.1. GTDB lineage: Bacteria > Pseudomonadota > Alphaproteobacteria > Rhizobiales > Rhizobiaceae > Mesorhizobium_L. The sequence continues at coordinate 3,051 of SCRB01000614.1, read as the reverse complement.
ACGAATGGAACGTCGAGCAGGATCGCGGCCGCGGCTGGGAGGAGGCGGAAGCACGGTTGATCGCCGATTTTCCCGATCATGCCGAGAATATCAGGAACTTTCGCCTGCATTGGCATGAGATGGTCCCGCATGCCTATGAGGATAGCGTCGCCATTCTGGAAAGCCTGATCGACCAGGGCCATGACGTCACCATGCTGACCAATTTCGCCTCCGATACGTTCGCCGAGGCGCGCCGGCGCTTTCCGTTTCTGCAAAGGCCGCGCGGCGTGACCGTCTCCGCCGATGTCGGGCTCATCAAACCCGACCGGGCGATATACGAGCACCACGCCAATGCCTTCGGCCTCGAACCGGCGGCGACGCTTTTCATCGACGACAGCAAGGCCAATGTCGACGGGGCCCGCGCGGTCGGCTGGCAATCGGTGCAATTCATCGACGCCGCCGCGCTGAGGGCCGATCTCTCCCGCTACGGCTTCACAGTCTGATGAAGTTCAGCAAGAGATTCGGCCTTTTCCGGTAATCGATTGAAGGGGAATCCCTTTCAGGCGCCAGCCGACTCCATGCGGACCCGCACGGCGGCACGTAACGCATCGATGGGTTTGAGCTCACCCGCCTCTTCATAGTGCCAGAAGGTCCAGCCATTGCAGGCGTCGAGCCCCTGGACACGGGCGCCGAGGCGATGGATCGAGCCGATCTCGTTGCCCGCTGCCAGCGTTCCGTCCGCACGCACCGAGGCGATGAAACGCCTGCGCGTATCGGTCAATACCGTCCCCGGCCGCATGAGGCCGGCATCGAGCAGGCTCGCGAAGGCAACCCGCGGCGCGGCGCGCTTTCCCATCATCGGCACCAGATCGCCTTCGGGCAAGGGTTCCACCGCGGCGATCCGCGCCGAAGCGGCGTCGATATAGGCCTGCTCGCGCTCGATACCGACGAAATGGCGGCCAAGCCGCTTCGCCACCGCTCCCGTCGTGCCGGAACCGAAAAACGGATCGAGCACGATTGCGCCGGGTTTCGTCGAGGCCAGCATGATGCGGGCGAGCAGCGCCTCGGGCTTCTGTGTCGGATGGACCTTGGTTCCCTTTTCATCCTTGAGCCGTTCGGCCCCGGTGCAGATCGGGAAAAGCCAGTCGGAGCGCATCTGGAGATCGTCGTTCGACGCTTTCAGCGCCTCGTAATTGAACGTGTAGCCCTTTCCTTTCTGGTCGCGCGACGCCCAGATCAGCGTCTCATGCGCGTTCTGGAAGCGGCGGCCGCGAAAATTGGGCATCGGATTGGTCTTGCGCCAGACGATGTCGTTCAGGATCCAGAAGCCGAGATCCTGCATCGTCGCGCCGACGCGGAAGATATTGTGATAGGAACCGATGACCCAGATCGTACCGTTAGGCTTCAGGACCCGGCGCACCGCAAGCAGCCAGGCGCGCGTGAAGGCATCATAGGCGGCAAAGCTCTCGAAACGGTCCCAATCGTCATCGACGGCATCGACGCGCGACTGGTCCGGGCGATGAAGTTCCCCTTCGAGTTGCAGATTGTAGGGCGGGTCGGCAAAGACGATATCGACCGATTTATCCGGCAGGGTCTCAAGCGCCGCGACACAATCGCCCTTGAGAATCGTATCCACCCATCGCTCCCGTCCGGGAACGGATGAAAATTCGGCCGAAAGGGGCAAAGCTGACATGACAAACCATCGATACGCGTTACTGTTTTACCGGTCGTTATGGTTACCGCGTTGCGTAAAGATTTAATGAAACGCCGCTGTTTGGCCGCATCCGGCGGATAGGCCCCCAAACCGACGATCGAATCGACAACCTTGGGGGGCGCAATTGTCATCCGGTCCCGAAACGCTTAATGCGTTCGGCCGTATATTCAGGATTCAGGAATGGCCATTCCCAATCTCGTCATCTTCGACTGCGACGGCGTGCTCGTCGATAGCGAAATCATCGCCGCGCGCGCAGAGGCGCAACTCCTCACAGCTTCCGGCTATGAGATAACGCCGGAAGAAATAGCCGAGCGCTTCGCCGGGCTGACCTTCACCGACATCCTGCTCAGGGTCGAGACCGAAGCGCACATCCCCTTCCAGGCGTCCCTCATCGGCGAATGCGAAGCGCTGGTGGATCGTCGCCTGGCGTCGGAGGTGAGGCCCGTCGATGGCGTGCGGCAGGCGGTTCTCTCCGTCGGGCCCAACCGGGCCATCTGCTCGAATTCGACGCAGGAGCGCCTCGACATGATGCTGACGCGGACGGGCCTGAAGCCGCTTTTCGACGGCAGGATATTCTCCGCCTCCGACACGCCGTTCAAGCGGCCGAAACCGGCGCCGGATGTCTTCCTGTACGCCGCCGAGAAACTCGACGCCGACCCGAAGGCGACGTTCGTCATCGAGGACTCGGTCCACGGCATCGCCGGCGCGAAAGCAGCCGGAATGCGCGTCATCGGCTTCACGGGGGCCTCGCATTCCTACCCAGGCCACGCCGACAGGCTGACCGAAGCCGGCGCGGAAACGGTCATCCGGCGCTGGGCCGACCTCATGCCGGTGCTGGCGGCGCTCTCAGAATGGGCGGATGTAGACTAAGCGCCGGTCCGCTATAGGCAAATCCTACCGCTTTTTCTTCTTCTTGGAAGCGGCCTTTTCCGGCCCCGCATCGAAGCCGATATAGACGAGCGTGTCATGCGCCTTGGGGGTTGCGAACGACACGTTCTGGGCGTTGTAGATGAACTGGGTGGCTCCCGCCGTGTTCTTTATATCGACCGGATGATGCGCCAGATTCGAATAAAGCACCTCGCCGCCACGCAACACGACGACACGGATCGGCAAGCTGACCGGCCCGGCCTTTCCCTGTGGTCCGGTCACGACCTTGCCGGCAGCGGCAATCGTCATCGTCATCGTCCCGTTCGCCCTTGTGCAATTGCGTGTCACCTGCGAAATCGATGCTTGGTAAACGACATTGTCCGAATTGTCGCCGCTGTCGCTGGTCTGGTCCGTCGCGTCGCTTTCCTCGCCGGACGGCTTCTTTTTCTTTGCGCCCTTGGCGTAGACATCATAGAACGCCGTGCCGGAAC
>SCRB01000613.1 GCA_004299545.1 Rhizobiaceae bacterium | reverse complement strand
CGAATGCCGATATCGTATGGGTCGGGCTCGGCAGCCCGAAACAGGAGCTCTGGATGGCGCGCATGCGCGCCCGGCTCGACGCTTCCGTGCTCGTCGGTGTCGGTGCGGCGTTCGATTTCCATGCCGGCCTCAAGCGTCAGGCGCCGCGCATCGTCCAGCGGAGCGGTTTTGAATGGGCCTTCCGCCTCGCCTGTGAGCCACGACGCCTGTGGCGGCGCTACGCCATGGTGGTGCCGAGCTTTCTGGCACTTACGCTTCTGCAACGGCTTGGCTGGCGGCGGTTTTCGATAGAGCAGGCCACCGCTGCGGAAACACCCGCCGCCCACGCCATCGACGGGTGAACCGCCATGTCCTCGCCCGCTACAGCGACAATAGTCCGGGAATTGACGCAAGACGGCGTCGGCCACATCCCCGCAAACACGAACATCGCCGCCGGCAAGGCACCCGCAGCCTTGGCGCCGGCGGAGGCGCTCGCCCGGCCAGCCGTGCGATGCTGCCTGATCGCCGGAGATATATCGGCCTACGCGATCGCCTATTTCCTTGTCCTACGGTTCGCGCCGGAGGGAAATGAAAGCGCCGCTCTGGAGCACATGCTGCAATTGGCGGCGTTGGCCGCCATCGTTCTCTCCGCGTCACGGTCACTCTACCCTGGCTACCGCATCCATGACTACGAGCGGTTGCGCCGCCGCGTGATGGTATCGGCCAGTGTCGCAATGCTCGCCTTGCCCGGCGCATTGCTCCTGCCGCAAGGCTGGCGGCTGGTGTTGCCGATCATCGGCTTTCTGGCCGTGGCACTGGCCGTACAGACTTTCACCCAGGCGCTTGCAAGGCAGCTATGCCGGCGGCTCGGCATATGGGGAGAAAAAGCGGCAATTCTCGCCGACCCCGATCACCTTCCGCCGCTGACGGACTATTTCTCCCGGCACTGGCGGCTTGGCATCCTGCCGGAACCGCTTTCGTTTCCGGGCCAGGACGAGACGGCGCTCCGCAAGGGCCGGACGCGCGAGCCGCGCATCGTGCTGATCGCCGGCGACATCGTTCCTTCGCTCGCGGAGCTGGCTGCCCTGCGTGACAGGTTCGCCGAAATCATCCTGCTCGCCGATACGCCGACACTGAAGCTGTCCGGGCTGCGGCCCGCCGACATGGATGGCCGGATCGGCCTCAGCCTCGCGGGCGGCGGCCGGCGCGGCTCCAATCTCGCCCGCCGGACCCTCGATCTCGCGATCGCGCTGCCGGTAGCGCTCATCTCCGCGCCGCTGATCCTGGCCGCCGCGCTCGCCATCTACGCCATCGATCCGGGGCCGGTGTTCTTCTGGCACGCACGGGAGGGGCGGGACGGCAGGCCGCTTCGCGTGCTCAAGCTCAGAACAATGTACAGGGACGCCGAACAGCGCCTCGAAGCGCTCCTGCGCGAAAATCCCGGCATGGAGGCCGAGTGGTCGTCCCACTTCAAGCTGCGGCGGGACCCGCGGATCCTGCCCGTCGCCGGCCCGCTGCTACGCAGGACGAGCCTCGACGAACTGCCTCAGCTGCTGAACATCATCGCCGGCGATATGACCATGGTCGGCCCGCGGCCCTTCCCCGATTATCACCTTCTGGCGATGGACGGTGCGTTCCGCGACAAGCGGCATTCGGTGACGCCAGGCCTCACCGGCCTCTGGCAGATCTCCGAACGCAGCGACGCCGATATCGGCCTGCAGCGGCAATTGGACGAATTCTACATCGACAACCGGTCGCTGTGGCTGGACTGGCACATCCTCGCCGGCACGCTGCCGGCGGTCCTGAGGCGTGGCGGAGCCTATTGATCCACCGGTAAACAGGGGAGCACATCATGCACGAACGAAAGCGCATATTGGTGACGGGCGGCGCGGGATTCCTGGGATCCTTCCTGTGCGAAAGGCTTCTGCGGGAAGGCAATGACGTCCTTTGCGTCGACAATTACTATACCGGGTCGCGCGACAGGGTGCTGCACCTGCTCGATGATCCCCATTTCGAGGTCGTTCGTCACGACATCACCTTCCCGCTCTATGTGGAGGTGGACGAGATCTACAATCTCGCCTGTCCGGCGTCGCCGATCCACTACCAGTTCGATCCGGTGCAGACCGTGAAGACCAATGTGCACGGCGCGATCAATATGCTCGGTCTCGCCAAACGCACCAGGGCGAAAATCTTCCAGGCCTCGACAAGCGAGGTCTATGGCGATCCCGCCGTTCATCCGCAGATCGAAACCTATCGCGGCAGCGTCAGCCCGATCGGGCCACGCGCCTGCTACGACGAAGGCAAGCGCTGCGCCGAAACCCTGTTCTTCGACTATCATCGCCAGTACGGGATCGAAATCCGCGTCGCGCGGATCTTCAATACCTACGGGCCACGCATGCACCCCAATGACGGCCGCGTCGTTTCCAACTTCATCGTGCAGGCGCTTCGTAACGAGCCGATCACCATTTTCGGGGACGGCTCGCAGACGCGTTCCTTCTGTTATGTCGAAGACCTTATCAACGGCTTCCTGCGGCTGATGGCCATGCCGGCCGGCTTCACCGGCCCTGTCAATCTCGGCAACCCGGAGGAGTTCCAGGTTCGGGAGCTGGCCGAGCTCGTCGTCGAGATGACGGGGTCGAAATCGCGCATCGTCTCGAAGCCGCTACCCGCCGACGATCCGACGCGTCGCCGGCCGGACATCCGTCAGGCGCGCGAGCAGCTGGGCTGGCAACCGACCGTGCCGCTGCGCGAAGGGCTGGAGAAGACGATCGCCTATTTCGACGCAAAGCTGAACCGGCCGACAGTCCAACCACTCATTCTTAACGTGGTCGGCATCGAGCGGCGCCATGCCGACGCCGCTGCCGGCTTCACCCCAACCCTGTGACTTCTGGAAGGCGCAAACCTGTCGGTATCTGGAGCCGCATATGACCTGGAATAGCCCCGCCGGCCACGCTTCGTTCGACGTGGTCGTTCCCTGCTACAATTACGGGCGCTACTTGCT
>SCRB01000612.1 GCA_004299545.1 Rhizobiaceae bacterium | reverse complement strand
GAGCGGATTGTCGAAGCGGGAACCGCGGAACTCGTTGCGATAAAAGCCGCGTCCGAAGCCGCCGCGCCGCTCGAAATAAATCTGGGCTTCGGTGTCGAGCCGGTATGGCAGGACCAGTCCGGTGAACCCACCGGCGCCGGGGTTGTCGCCACACGCCTTGGCAAGGCCCATAAGCCAGTTGCGGTCCACGACCACGTCGTCGTCGAGATAGGCGATCAGGGCGCCTGCCGCGGCATGAAGCGCGGCGTTGCGGGCAAAATCGAGCCCGGCCTTGGGCTCGAACACATAGCGGATGTCATTAAAGCTCTCGACGGCTTCGCGGGTTGCCGAATCCGTGGAAGCATTGTCGACGACGACGATCTCGACCGGGCCGAACGGGGAATGGTTGCGCACCGCTTCCAGCGAGCGGAGCAGGCGCGACAGCCGCTCTGCCCTGTCCTTGGTGCAGATCGCGATGCTGAGTGAAGGCAAGGGTGCTGCCGTCAACCTGCCCGGCACAAGTTCCGCTTCCATCATCGCTATGAGCACGCGGGACGCAAAATGCCGGTCGGCAAGGGTGCGGATTTCTTCGGCCGAAAGCGTCGAGCCGGGGGCGGCGGCGATCATCTCGAAACCGATCAACTGGTCGTGCCAGCGGCCAATCAGGCCGACACCATCCTCCTTGGGCGTCAATTCAATGGCCGGAAGGGGCCTTGATAGCTCGAATTCGACGAGTCTGTAGGCCATCTCACACCCTGTCGGCCATTGCAGCGGGTCGGGATCCTGCCTGGAGATCGTAAAGCCTCGAAAAGTGGCCTGATCGGCTGAGCAGCCGATCAGGTGCACCGGTCTCGACGACCCGTCCCTTCGACAGGACGATGATTTGGTCGGCGGCCCGCACGGTCGAAAGCCGGTGGGCGATGACCACCACCGTGCGGTTGCGCGAGAACTGTTCGAGCGCCAGTTGGAAGGCCTGTTCCGTCTCTATGTCGAGTGCGTTCGTCGCCTCGTCGAGCAGCAATATGTCCGGATCGCGGAGGATCGCGCGGGCGAGCGCTATGCGCTGCCGCTGCCCTCCGGAAAGGCGCATGCCCTGGTCGCCGATGCGGGTGTCGTAGCCTTCCGGCAGCGCACTGATGAAATCGTCGGCCCGGGCTATCCTCGCCGCTTCCCGGATGCGCTCTATGCCGGCGTCGAAATCGGCGTAGCCGATATTGGCCGCGATCGTGTCGTTGAATAGGTAGACCTCCTGCGACATGACGGAGAGACGCTCCCGCCAGCGGTGCAGGTCGAATGCGGGTAGCGGTGTGTCGCCGACGACGATTGCGCCGGATGTCGGATCACGGAAGCGGAACAAGAGCGACAGTACGGTCGACTTGCCGGCGCCGGATTCGCCGACAAAGGCCGTCGTCTTGCCGGCGGGTATGGAAAAGGAGACGTTGTCGAGGGCGAGCGGTTCGGCGGGCGCATAGCGGAAGGATACGTTCCGGAATTCCACCGCATGACCGGCGGACGGTGCGGCGACGTCACCGCCGCTGAGAAAGGGCGTGTCGGTTTGGGACAGGAATTCATCCACGTCGTCGATTGCCGCGCCTATGCCGTCGAGCGCGATCTTCGATTGCAGCAATTCCTTCACCGGCCCTTGCAGGCGATAGAGTAGCGACAGGAACGCCGCCAGCGCGGCGATCCCGGTTCCCGTCTGTTTGGCGACGAGGATAAGAACGCCGATCATGATCGCGATCGACATTTCGGCAACCGGCCCGGGAGCCGCCCACAGCATGTCGAGGCTCAACAGCCTTTGCCGTACCCGGTCCGAGACCTGCCTCAGGCGCCGGCTTTCGTAATCCTCGCGCGCGAAAGCGCGTATGAGCTGCAGGGAATTGATGCTCTCCCACATGCGCAGCCCGAACTGCTTGTTCTCCTCGACGACGGCCTTGCCGGTCGCGTCGGCCCGGCGCGTGGCGAAACGGATGGCGAAGGCGGCCAGGCCCAGGAGCGACAGCGAAAGCAGCGTCAGCTTGACGGAGATCGCGAGCATAAGCGCGACGAAAACGGTAAAGGTGCAGGCGCAGACGATCAGCCGGTAGCAGAGGCTCAGTCCTTGGCTGAGCTTCCAGGTATTGTTGGCGATCGTGGTGACGATATCGGCGCGCTTGTTCTCGACGCGATAGTCGATGCACGAGCTGATCGTCTGGTCGAATACGCGGCATCTGAGCTGATGGGCAACCAGTCCGTCGATATATCGGCTTACCCAGGTGTTAAAGAGGTTGACAGCTATCTTCAGCGTGATGCTGAAGCACAGCACCGCTATCAGGACGGCGGTGACGTAATGCGCTGGAACGGGTGACAGGAGGCGGTCGAAGAGCGGCTTCCAGCGGCCCGGCGCGGCCGCGGCGCCAAGGCTCTCGATGAGCGGGATGAACAGGAACAGGCCAGCACCTTCCAACACCGCCGCGGCGAGGCCGAGCGCCACGATGGTCGGCCCGGCCCAGGGGGGAGCCGCGGCTAAGTGGAATATCCTTCGCATCCGTGCCAGCAGGGAAGGCATCACCAGGCCATCTCGTGATAGGGCGGCCGGGGCTCAGCGTTGCGCATGCGCCGCCAGCCCGCCTTCGCCCATTGCGGCACGAGCCTTGCACGGCAGTAAGTATCCAGCATGCTGGGCAGACGGGAGAGGGTCATTCGCGGCGCCAGTACGACCAGCCGCCGCATGAGTTCGCCGGCCGGCAGAACGCGACCGCCAACCAGTGCCCTGACGACGAGCCACTCCATCATGTCGATCAGATGCGCATCCAGATCGCCGCCGAATTCGGGGTATTTCTCGCGGAACTCGGTGAAGACGATCTCGCACGAGCGCAGCATCTGCCGGACATCGCTCGACATGTTGGTGTTCGTCATTCGATAGCCGACGAGGTATTGCGGGACGACACGGAATTCGAATTGCTCTGCGACGCGCATGCACATCAGCATATCCTCGCAGCCTTGTGCGTTTTGCAATCGCAGCGAGGGATCGAAGCCGCCAGCGGCGAGGAAGGCGGTTCTTCGCAACATCATGGAACTGCCGTTGCCGACGAAATTGTTGCGGCACATAAGCTGCAGCACGCGCCCTTCGACGAGCGGTCGGTTGTCCATGGAAAAGACGCGGTCTTCGGCATCGATCATGGCGAACCAGCAATAGGCAAGCCCAGCCATCGAGCCGCCGGCCAGCAGCGCCGACACCTGTTGCGCAATCTTGGAAGGCGCCCAGAGGTCATCGGCGTCGATGAAGGCAAGGAACTCGGCCGTGGTTAAGGCTGCGCCAAAATTGCGTGCGGCCGCCACCCCGCTGTTCTTCTGGTGCACCAGCCGAATGCGTGTATCGCGGCTTGCATGCTCCGCTACGATCGCTGCTGATGTGTCGGTCGATCCATCGTTGACGACGACGATGTCCAATTCGGAATATGTCTGGCTGCTAACGCTCTCCAGCGTCGCCCCAATGGTGCGCTCGGCGTTGTACATGGGCACAATGACACCGACGGTAGGGCTATCGATCCTCATGGAGGGGCATATCCTTGGGTCGTAAATTCGCACGCGTATGTGCACGGCTGCGAATTAGGGCGCGCACAAGTCCCTTCGCTAGAGTCCTTCCCGTTTTCATTGAATCGGGGAAGTGCTCTATCTCCTTGTTTTTACGCAATTCCGGACGCAAAACCGCTTCATACTTTTGCTGGAATTGCTCTAATTCTCACCGACTTGACGTGCCGGCTCTTGGATTATGGGCCACCCACTAAGAAGCAGCGGTTGATATCAAGCTACAATGAAAGGCAGCAAAAAGGCTGCATCTGGCAAGGCTAGTAAGAATCTGTAACACTGCGAAAGAATATTTGAATCTTTATCGGTATCAATTTTTGATCTTTCTACAGACCCCTTTATCTGTTTCTACCACGCGGAAGAGACGCCTGCAAAACAGAAGCTGGGAAGCTGGAGATTAGGGGCTACCTATAAAGGAGTAAAAAGCGGGATTCCGAGAGCGGCCTCTTTATCTTAGGGGGTGGGGGCGTTGATATGAAACAGGTTGTAATCGCGCGATCGGATATCAGACCCGGGCAAGTCAGACCCAATGGCGGATGCTTACCGGACTTAAGTCCCACATTGGACACGCATTGGTCTGCAATGGCAAGAAAGTGGGAACGCCTCCTTGCCCAAGCGGTTATTGCCGCAGATTGGTCAACATCACTTAAGGAGGTGCATCGGCCAACCAGGATCTTGCGAATTTCGGTGTCTTCTCAAGCGGCACCCAACAAGATCGGTGCAGTATCGTCCCTTCCTGCGCCGATGCCCATCAATTCTCGTGCCTGACGGGCTATTTTTTCATACAACGCACTGGCCAAACGGCTTCGGATCATTGCAGACTGTGAGGGAAGCTTGCTGCGAAGAAGAGCTTTGCGGCATGAGAATTTCCCGGCGAACAGCAATCGCGCAGCTGCTTGGAGCAGTGGTGGCGGGGATCGCCGCCGCCGCCAATTCCCTCATTTTGGCCGACATTGCAAATGCCCAAGGAAACGGGAACGGCAGTGCGAATAGCGCCATCAGCAGCGCCTGCAGCACGACAACGGTGGTCTGTCGGCTCTGCAATGACCAGCCGATGACGTGCCGGGAGAACAGGTCGATCACCACGGCGAGATAGGCAAAGCCCTCCTGGGTTCGGATGTAGGTGATGTCTGTCACCCATGCCCTGTCCGGTGCGTCGACGTCAAACCGCCGGGCAAGGGTGTTGTCGACCACGACCGACGGCTTGCCGCCATAGGAACCGGGCGGCCCGCTGTGATCAAAAGCCCAATTTGCGACAGAACCCGCGATGTTGGCCGAATATCGGTTTTGCCTCCGCTTGACGTCTTTTCAATCGATCTTTAGGCGAATTGAGTTAGAAGCAAGGGAAGATTCTGCATCCCGGTGACAATGTCGAGGGCGCCGGCAGCCGACAATTCCTCGCCATGACCGGCATAGCTATGCCGCCCGCCCGTGAAGCCGAGGACGCGCATGCCGGCGCTCAGGGCGGCAGTCACGCCGGCCACGCTGTCCTCCACTACGATGCAGTCGGCGGGGGCCACGTCGCACTGGGAAGCGGCGAAAAGGAAGACGTCGGGCGCCGGCTTGCCTCTGGCGACCTGGCTCGCCGAGAACACGGCAGGCTCGAAAAAAGGCAGAAGGCCGGTTATGGCGAGCGCCTTGCGAAGCTTGGGCAGGGCAGAGGAGGACGCGACCGACTTCC
>SCRB01000611.1 GCA_004299545.1 Rhizobiaceae bacterium | reverse complement strand
GCTCTGCGCCGCAGGCGTCAGCGCCCATTCGTAGAACTTCTTCGCTTCGTCGAGGTGCCTGGCACCCTTGATGATGCTCATCGAGCCGATCTCAAAGCCGGTTCCCTCGCAGGGCGAAACGACCTTCACCGCATGATTCTGCTTGGCGGCGAAAATAATATCGTGCTGGAAGGCGATGCCGACCATCGTCTCGCCCTTGGCCATCGCCATCGCCGGCGCCGCACCCGCCTTGGTGTATTCGGCGATGTTCTTGTTCAGCTTCTTGAAATAGTCGAAAGCCTTGTCCTCACCCATCAACTGCACGATGGTCGCGAGGGCCGTCCAGGCGGTGCCGGAGGAATTGGGGTCAGCCATCTCCACCTCGCCCTGGAATTCGGGCTTGATGAGGTCCGCCCAGCATTCAGGCGCCTTCAGGTTGCGCTGCTTCAGGTCATCGGAATTGTAGCCGAAGCCGAGCGCGCCAAGGTAGATGCCGACGGTACGGTATTTGGAACGCACCGCCTGCTTTTGCGCCCAATCATAGAGTTCAGGCAGCTTGGGCGACTTATATTCTTCCGTCAGCCCTTCGTCGGCGGCCTGCAGATGCGGATCGCCGGTGCCGCCCCACCAGATGTCGGCCTGCGGATTGGCCTTTTCGGCCCGCAGCCTGGCGTAGATCTCGCCCGCGCTCATGCGGGTCATGTCGACATCGACGCCGGTTTCCTTCTGGTAGGTGGTCGCCATCGCCCGGCACCAGGCCTCGTCGACGCCGCAATACATCACCAGTGTCCGGTCGGCCGCATGCGCCGCAGCCGAGCCGGCGAACGCAAGAAACGCGGTCAAGGCTATTTTGGTCAGCCCCCTTTTTTGGGCAGGTCTTCCAGGACAAAAAAAGTTGGCGAACATCTCATCCCTCCTTTGAGCATCACGTTCGGCTGGCCCGAATCACGACAATCCGCGAGAGTACCCGCAGCTTGATTCCCCTCGCCGGGAATGCTTGCACACGGTTGCAAAACAGGCAAGACTTCTTTGCCGACTAATTCTCTTCGCAGTTTCTTTCGTTTAAGACGGACCCATGATGGGCGACAAGAAAAAAGCAATAGAACGGGCGCGGAAAGGAAAGCCGATCCATCAGGTCGCAGCGCTTCCCTTCAAGATCGCCGGGGACGGAAACGTACTGGTGATGCTCGTCACGTCGCGCGAAACAAGACGGCTGACCCTGCCGAAAGGCTGGCGCATGAAGGGAAAGAGCGACCGGCAGGCGGCGGCGATCGAAGCGCGGCAGGAGGCTGGCGTGAAGGGCAGGATGCTGAAGCGGTCGCCAGGCTCCTATCGCTACTGGAAACGCCTTCCCAACGCCTTCGTCAGGATCGAGGTCAATGTCTACCTGCTTGCCGTGGAGGAAGAGGAGAAGCGTTGGCAGGAAAAGCTCGAGCGGACGCGGGCATGGCTATCGCCGGAAGATGCCGCACTGCTGGTCGACGAGCCGGAACTCGGGACGTTGCTGAAGTCGCTCGACATGACGGCGCTTTCATCGTGAAACGGCAGGCACAATCCGTTCGGACGGCCCCCACGGGCAGAATCAGGGCGCGGGTTCCTTTGTAGCCGCGGCTGCGCTGTCGGACTTTCCCGACCGCTCAGCCTCCCGCGCCGCTTCGCTGCGCCGTATTCCCTCCCCGGCCACGAGCATGATCGGCGAATTGCATTGCGCAAGCACCGCGCTTACCGTTTCGCCGAAGAACAGGTCGTCACCGGAGCGCTTCGACACGCCCATCACCACGAGCGCGGCGCCTTTCGCCGCCTCGCGACTGATGGCCTCGGCCGCCGCACCCTGCGTCCGCATGGCCGTCTTGATCGGTACACCATAGCGATCGGCGAGTTCAGCGATGTCCTTGAGCGCCGCTTCCTCGCGCCGGTGCGACAGTGACATGCGCTGGCCGGCCTCCCGGGCGCGCGGGGAAACGTAGAGCGCCTTGACGCGGGCCCGTTGCGGCCGCGCGATGGCGAAGGCGAGATCGGCGGCGCGGCGCGCCACTTCCGTGCCGTTGACCGGCACGAGGATGGTCGCGCCGGGAGCAAGCGCCGGCACCTTCTCCGCCCTGCCGCCGCCCTTGACGACCAGGCAGAGCGAGCCGTCGAAGCCGCGCGTGATATCGTTCACGCGGCGCGAAAACGCACCCTTGGGCGTCAGCGAACGGCCGATGCCGACGAGCAGTAGATCGTAGCCTTTGCGCGCCTCCTCAGCAATGCTTTTGCCCGGCTCGCCAGACTCCGTGCGCGCGATGAGGCGAACCTTGTCGACAGGGGTTTTCTCGGCCTGCTCCACGGCGCTGGCCCCCGCCTTTGCGCCTCTTTTCACCGCAGCGAGATGCCGTTCCTCGCCTTTCGCCTTCTCCTCTTCCTCCTTGTCCCTCTCCAGCCTGAGCACCGTTGTCGGCATGCCGCCCGATCCGCCGATCAGCCCGCCCAGATAGGCGGTGAACCTGCCGTTGGCACTGTCATCCACCGCCAGCAGAAGCCGCTCGAGCCCGGAGACAAAGCCACGCTCGTCGAGCGCCTCGCGCTCGACCCGGTCCTTCTCGTCTTCGCCCATGGGCAGGCGCCGCAGCGCCCAGCGCAGCATGGGCGGCATGGCGAGCGTTGTCAGCACCGCCATGGTCACGATCATGGTAAAGAGGTTGTGGGACAGGATGTTCATCGACAGGCCGATCGACGCAACGATCACTTCGGTCGAGCCGCGCGCGTTCATGGCGCAGCCGACGGCGGTGGCCTCCTTGCGGTGCATGCCGGCGATTTCGCCGCCGATGAAGGCACCGCCGAACTTGCCGACGCTGGCGATGACGACGAGGCCGACCGTCAGCAAGGCGAGCGTCGGATTGGCGAGAACGGTGAGATTGGCCGAAAGCCCAGCCATGCCGAAGAAGACCGGCATGAAGAGCGCCGTGATGATGCCGCGCAACTGCGCCTCGATATGGCCGGAAAGGATCGGCGATTCGCCCACGAGAATGCCGGCCACGAAAGCGCCGAGGACAGTATGGACACCGATGAGGTTCGTCGTCATCGCCATCACGCCCATCACGATCAGGATGATCGTGATGACGGCGAACTCGCTCTTCAGCGTATCATTTGCCCAGCGGATGAGCTCGAAGACGATGCGGCGGCCGATGGTAAAGCTGAAGGCCATGAAGGCGGCAACCTCGAGCACGGTTATCGCCAGCGGCACAAGCTGCACGCTGCCATTGGTGGCGATGCCGAACGTGACGGCCATGATGAGCCACCCCACCGTATCCTCGATGATCGCCGAGGAGACGATGATCTGGCCGAGATCGCGGCGCATGAATCCCATCTCGCGGATGATGATGGCGACGATCTTCACCGAGGAGATGGAGAGCGCCGTGCCGAGAAAGAGGCCGGCGACGACGCGTTCAGACGGTTCGGGGAGGAGTGCGTCGGGAAGAAACTGCGCCAGCACGAAACCGCAGACGAAGGGGATAACGATGCCGGCGGACGAAATAGAGAAGCAGGCAGCGCCGACGCGGCGCACAAGCCTGAGGTCGGTTTCCATGCCGGTCAATAGCAACAGGAGCAGGATGCCGAGTTGCGATACGGCCTCGATCATGCTCCGTTGCTCGGGATCGGTCGGGAAAAGCGCATGCTGCGCCGAAGGCCACAGCCAGCCGAAGAGCGACGGCCCAAGCAGGATGCCGCCGATCAGCTGGCCCATCACTGCCGGCTGGCCGATCCGCTCCAGCAATTCTCCGAGCCCGCGTCCGACGACCAGCAGGAGCACGATCTCCGCGACGAAGATACCCTCCCGGGAACCGCCTATGCCGGAGCCCGCCTCACCCGCCGCGCCAGATGCGGCAAATGCTTCGCGCATGGCAGGCAAAAGGAATACGGATAAAAGCAGGAGAGGAAGAGCAAGCTGTTTCGGAGCATTCTTGAAATTCATGAAATCTCTTCACAGGACGAGAAACTTTCGCCAAAAACGCAATCACGCCACTTTCGGTTGCGCCGCCCCGGCTGAATGGGGCCCACCCGGCCGGCTTATTCTTTCGACAAACGGGCGGCGCGTCTATTCAAGTTTCCACAGCGCCCTATCATGGCGGGTGGAACGGCCGAAAGCCTGCAATAGACCGAAAGGCCTGTGCCCCTTCCTGCGGAAACGCCTATGCAGCAATCCATAATCACCATTTCGACATCGGGGGCCGGACTCTACGAAATCACGCGCGAAGCACGGCACTTCGTCGGCCGCTCAGGTATCGAGGCCGGCCTTTTGACCGTTTTCGTCCGCCATACCTCCTGCTCGCTCCTCATACAGGAAAACGCCGATCCCGACGTCAGGCGCGATCTCGAACGGTTCTTCCACCGCCTGGTCCCGCCGGCGGACGACCCGTCGATGAATTACCTCGTCCATCGCCTTGAAGGACCTGACGACATGCCCGCCCATATCAAGACGGCCTTGATGGCGGTGTCACTTTCGATCCCCGTGATGGATGGCCAGATGGCACTGGGGACCTGGCAGGGCCTTTATCTTTTCGAACACCGCGACCGGCCGTATGAGAGGGAAGTCGTTCTGCATATCGGCTGAAATCGAAGATGAGGTCCGAAAATAGCCCGCGATCGCGCCCTATGCGGTCGCCGGCTTCCGCGCTAGAACCGTTGGATCAAGTCAACAGGCGAGAAGATCGATGTCCTTTTTGAAGAAACTTTTCGGCGGTGGTGGCGCTCCTGGCGAGAGTCCGGCCGAGGCCGTGGACGGGCAGGAAATCGAGCATAAGGGGTTCACCATTCGCGCCACACCCTTCAAGGCGGAAGGGCAATTCCAGACCGCTGGCACCATCACCAGGGAGATCGACGGCGAAGTGAAGGAGCACAAATTCATCCGCGCCGACCGCTTCGCCTCGCTCGACGACGCCATGAGCCTCTCGCTTCGCAAGGGCCAGCAGCTGGTGGACGAGCAGGGAGAGCGCCTCTTCAACTGAGGCATAGGGCGGTTTCCCCGCACATGCCTCGAAAGCCTGCCCTCGGGTAAGCTCCAAGGCCGAACCCTGGGCTGGGCACCCTTCCCTGCCACGCAGGGGGGAAAAGCGGCGCCTCGTTCCTTCCCCTTCGAGTGGGAGGTACCCGAAAGGCCGGAAGGGTGAAGGCGAGCCGGACTCACCGAGCGGCACGCTCATCCTTCGAAGCGGATCGTCGTTGCCGGCTCAGGCCGCCTTCACGTCGACGACCTCGATATCAAAGACGAGATCACGGCCGGCGAGCGGATGGTTCGCATCGACTGTAATCGAGGAATCGTCAAGATCGACGACGGTGAGGTTCACCGTCCGGCCGTCCGCGGTGTTGGCTTGGAGACGGCTACCGACATCGACATCCACGCCGTCCGGAACGGCGGTACGGGGAATTGCCTGCACCTGCGCGTCGTCGCGCGGGCCGTAAGCGTCCGCCGCCGGCACCGTTACCGTCTCCTTGTCGCCGACATCCATGCCCTCGATGCTGCGTTCAAGGCCGGGGATGATCTCACCGGCGCCCATCGTGAATTCCAGCGGCTCGCGCCCGTCGGAACTGTCGAAGGGCGTTCCGTCGAGAAACTTGCCGGTATAGCGGATGCGCACGACATCTCCGTTCTTGATCTCGGTCATGTCAGGATCCCTGTTCTGCTTGCTTGAAGGTCGTTGGCGCCCGCTATTTCCGCGTCGGCGCCGGCGAAACGGGCCGTGCGATTAGGGCGGCCAGTCCCCGCAGATAGGTCGAATCGGGACATTGTAAACCCCGCAAAAGAAAACGAGATAGTGATGGCAATCGCCGCGGCGCCCGGTCAGCGCCGGTACTGCTCGCCGGTGACGTGCTCCATCCACTCTACGGCAGAGCCGTTCAGCTTTTCCTGGATGGCGATATGAGTCATCGCCGTCGTCGGCGTCGCACCGTGCCAGTGCTTTTCGCCCGGCGCAAACCATACCACGTCGCCGGGGCGGATTTCCTCGACCGAACCGCCTTCCCGCTGGACCCAGCCGCATCCGGCCGTGACGATCAGCGTCTGCCCGAGGGGGTGTGTATGCCACGCGGTGCGCGCGCCAGGTTCGAAGGTGACGCTCGCCCCCGCGACGCGCGCCGGTTCGGGAAGACTCATCAGCGGATCGATACGGACAGTTCCTGTAAAATACTCTGCCGGTCCCTTCCCGGAAGGCCGGGAACCGCAACGATGAATGTCCATTCCAAAACCTCCGACCCTTCCGAAGAATTCGGGGCATCGCGCTTAAACGGGCTCACGC
>SCRB01000610.1 GCA_004299545.1 Rhizobiaceae bacterium | reverse complement strand
TTGCAGAGAATCACACAGCGCCAAGCGGAAGGGAAGCGCCGGGTCGCCTCGCCCAAATTCGGCCACTGATTGTGGTCATGAGGCGCGTCGAAATGCGGGTTTGATCGAGTTTAACATATGCGTGATGCTGTGGGCCTTTGATCTTGTGCCGCTGATAGTCGCCGAATATATAGGCGCCAGTTCCTAGCGGGGTGAGTCGATGAACGATCTCGTAGAAACCGATTACGTACCCACCGAAGACGAGCCGTTCATGAGCGAACGGCAGAAATCATACTTCAGAGCCAAGCTCATCCACTGGAAAAACGAGATCCTCAGAGAAGCCCGCGAAACACTCGAACTCCTGCAGCAGGAAAACGCCAACCATCCCGATCTTGCCGACCGCGCTTCCTCCGAAACCGATCGCGCCATCGAGTTGCGCGCCCGCGACCGGCAGCGCAAGCTGATCGCGAAGATCGACGCGGCCTTGCAGAGGCTTGACGACGGAACTTACGGCTATTGCGAGGAAACCGGCGAGCCGATCGCCCTCAAGCGGCTCGATGCGCGCCCCATCGCGACGCTTTCCATAGAGGCGCAGGAGCGCCATGAGCGCCGCGAAAAAGTCTATCGCGACGACTGATTTTTTCTTCGACCCCTGTAAGCCGGGAGTTACCGGCGCTTGCACCCGACGGCGCTCTTCCAGGGCCGGCATGCCGCGAAGGGATTACCGAAGACGGCTGGCCGGTAACAAGGGAGAAAGCATGCACCTCTCGCGCGACGAACTCGTAACCCGCCTGGTCAAGGCGGGCGAACTCGAGGTGCTGGGCGGGGAACAAGCGGAGATCGATGGTTACTTCGACACGGAGCAGTTCCGCTTCCATGGCCCGGCAGGCTTCGAAGCGGATTATGCCGGGCTCAGCGATTATTTCAGATCCGTGCGCGCCGCCTTTGACGATCGCTCGATCCGGCGAGGCATCATCATCGTCGAAGGAGACTTCGTGGCTTGCCAGACATGGATCGAGGGACGGTTCGTACGCGAGTTCACGCACTCGCCGGCCGGTCCCCTGCCTCCGAACGGCCAGCGCGTGATTTGGGATTTGTCGAATATCTTTCGATTTGACGATGAAGGCCGGCTCGTCGAGGAGTGGGTGCGCACCGACTACCGGAATTTCCTTCGCCAGCTTGGAGCGGAAGGGCGGTAGAGCGCCTGCCGGTCCGCCGCATTCCGGTACGCCTGCACCTTTATTTTGCGTTGCACAATAATTTCGGTTGCGCTTTGCCGCGAACAAGCCCATATGGCGGCCAAGGCGCTTGGGCCGGTTTCTTTCCGGCTTTCCCATGTGGACTGGTTGCGTCTTTCCCCTTCCGCCAGACGGCTCTTCCGTAAACGGTAAGTGGTGAACTGCCTCCGGTTTCGGCCGGCGGCGCGACAGCGCAGCCGTGCGGGCTCCATGCCTGCCGCCTTGTCGTTTTCCGAAAAGAGAGTGCCGGCGGGTTGCGCCCCGCCGCGAATATGCGCGGCCCTTGCCGCTGAAAGAGAAGAATTTTGAATAAGAAAGAAAATTTGGCCGTCGAGCAGGAGCAGCCGCACGCCGTGACGTCCGGTTTTGCCGCCCTCGGCCTTTCGGGAGCCTTGTTGAAGGCCGTCCTCCAGTCTGGGCTTTCCGATCCGAAGCCGATCCAGGCGCAGGCGATACCGCCTTATCTCGCCGGTCGCGACATTCTGGGCATCGCCCAGACAGGATCGGGGAAGACAGCGGCCTTTTCGCTCCCCATCCTGCACAAGATCGTCGCCCTCGGCACCAAGCGCGGCCCGAAGAGCGCGCGTGCCCTGATCCTCGCGCCGACCCGTGAGCTGGCAGTGCAGATCGAGGAAATGATCCGCGCGGTGTCGAAAGGCCTGCATGTCTCCACAGCGCTGGTTCTCGGCGGCGTCTCGCGCGCCAGCCAGGTGAAGAAGGTCAGGCTGGGGGTCGATATCCTCGTCGCAACGCCGGGCCGGCTGATCGATCTGGTGCGCGAGGGCGACATCAGCCTCGCCGAGACGCATTATCTCGTTCTCGACGAAGCCGACCGGATGCTCGATATGGGCTTCCTGCCGGATGTGAGGCGACTTGCCAAGGCGACCCATCCGAAGCGGCAGACGGCGCTTTTTTCCGCCACCATGCCGCCCGAGATCGCGGCACTGGCCGAAGGCCTGATGAAGGACCCCGTGCGGATCGAGATTACGCCGCAGAGTTCTACGGTAAAGGAAATCGAGCAGGGGGTCGTCATGGCGCGCAAGCGTCAAAAACGCTCGGTGCTCGCGACCATGCTTGCCGATGAAAGCATGGGACAGGTGATCGTCTTCTCGCGCACCAAGCATGGCGCCGACGCCGTCACCCGCAATCTCGAGCGCGACGGTTTCACTGCCGCCGTCATCCATGGCAACAAGTCGCAGAATGCCCGCCAAAAGGCCTTGAACGGCTTCCGCGACGGATCGGTCCGCATCCTCGTGGCGACCGACATTGCGGCGCGCGGTATCGATGTTCCAGGCATCAGCCATGTCGTCAATTACGACCTCCCTGACGAGGCGGAAAGCTATGTGCACCGGATCGGCCGCACCGGCCGTAACGGCGCTGAAGGCATCGCGATAACGCTCTGCGATCCTTCCGAGACGGACAAGCTGCGGCAGGTGGAACGCATCATCAGGACACGGCTGCCCGTGCTGGCGTCGCATCTCGACAAACCCGATCCCGAACCCCGTAAAGGGGAACCAACCGGGACGCCGAGGGAAGAGCAGGCAAACCGGCGCAACCCGGGCGGCAAAAGCCGCAGCGGGCATTCCCAGCCGCGGAAACCCTCGCATACCGCCAGCCCGCAGGCGGCGAAAGAAAAGCCGGCAGCCAATCGCCACCAACCATTGAATGCCGGAAAGGGCGAAGCCGCAGGGAAACCGTCGCGCAAGAAATTCCGCGGCAGGCGGCGGTTCGGGCGCAAGCCCGCCGCACAGGCAGCCTGATCCGCTGCCCGGCGGTTCGCGGCGGAACCACCGCGGCGTAAAGGCCCGATAGCTCGAAGAAAATCTTTCCATAGGATCGCGGTTTCAGGAAAATATGTTCTTGAAACCGCGCGCTGGCGTTTCTACGCTCTTGCCGCAAAGCATGAGGAACCGCCATGGACCGTTCGGTGATCGATGTCATCGGCAATACGCCCCTGATCCGTCTGAAACGTGCCTCCGAGTTGACCGGATGCACCATTCTCGGCAAGGCCGAGTTCATGAATCCGGGCCAGTCGGTGAAGGATCGCGCCGGCCTGTTCATCATCCGTGACGCCGAAAAGAAGGGGCTTTTGCGCCCTGGCGGCCTGATCGTCGAAGGCACGGCCGGCAATACAGGTATCGGCCTCACCCTGGTGGCGAAGGCGCTTGGCTATCGCACGGCCATCGTGATCCCGCAGACGCAAAGCCAGGAGAAGAAGGATGCGCTGAAACTGCTCGGCGCGGAACTGATCGAGGTGCCGGCAGTTCCCTACAGGAACCAGAACAATTACATCAGGATTTCGGGACGGCTTGCTGAAAAGCTTGCGAAAACCGATCCGAACGGCGCCATCTGGGCGAATCAGTTCGATAATGTCGCCAACCGTGACGGTCATATCGAGATGACGGCGGAGGAAATCTGGAACCAGACTGAAGGCAAGATTGACGGTTTCGTCTCTGCTGTCGGCTCGGGCGGCACGCTCGCCGGCGTTGCGGCAGGCCTCAGGAGCCACAGCAAGGCCGTCAAGATCGCGCTTGCCGATCCGCTCGGCGCGGCGCTTTACAGCTATTACACGACTGGCGAACTGAAGTCCGAGGGCAATTCCATCACCGAAGGTATCGGGCAGGGGCGTATCACCGCCAATCTGGAGGGATTCAAGCCCGATTTTTCCTATCAGGTCCCCGATTCCGAGGCGCTTCCGATCGTTTTCGATCTGGTTCAGGAGGAGGGCCTTTGCCTTGGCGGCTCGACCGGCATCAATATCGGCGGAGCGATCAGGCTGGCGAAGGATCTTGGCCCAGGCCACACGATCGTCACCATGC
>SCRB01000609.1 GCA_004299545.1 Rhizobiaceae bacterium | reverse complement strand
CATCGTCTTGTCGATCAGATAATAAGGCGTCTGCAGTTCGGTGCTCGTGGTCATGTTCTTGCGCGTCTGGGTATCCGGCGTCGGTAACGGTGAAATATGAGGATCGCGGGGCCGGGATTGAAGATTGTGCTGGTGCCCGGCGGCGCGACGGAAGGCGATGCTGCCGGTCAAGGCAGCATGGCGCCTATGCCGGTCCGGGCAGCGCTTTGGCGCTGTTTCCCCTCGACCGGAGAAAAAGCAGCGATCGCTGGATGCGCGCAAACGAATGCGCGCCGGCTTCCCTCGAACGGAAAGCAACGCTGCATGTCCCGGAGGACTGCAAACTCGAATGATCTTCCGTTTGGGTGGCGTTCAGTCGAACTGAGCCCATCCCCAATTGGAAGAGGGCGTCGTGAGACATGGCGTCCTCCCCAACCAGCAGATGAAACCTGCACCGGCGATGCGGCGGAACCTACAGCATCGGGGCCCACCACTCAATATAGGCGGGCGATCCTGTTTCCGCCACATGCGACCACCCGACCATGCGTCGTTGTCATCATCATGCTGTCAGCAATACTGTCAGCAGATCGTTCGGTCTTTGTTCTTGCCGCTTGCCCCTCACCGCGCCAAGCGGTTAAACGTGATCGCGCAAGGCGCGCGGCTCGACGCAGCGGCAAGAATACCTATATGGTGGCTATCCGGAAACTCCACCGGCTTCCATCTTACATTTACGGATAAAGGGCGGCGCCAACATGGCCGACCAGAAGATGATTTCGGTTCGCGGCGCGCGCGAACACAATCTCAAGAATGTCGATCTCGACATCCCGCGCGACAGTCTGACGGTCATGACCGGCCTCTCGGGCTCCGGCAAGTCGTCGCTCGCCTTCGACACGATCTATGCCGAGGGCCAGCGCCGCTATGTCGAGAGCCTGTCGGCCTATGCGCGGCAGTTCCTTGAAATGATGCAGAAGCCCGACGTCGACCAGATCGACGGCCTGTCGCCCGCGATCTCGATCGAGCAGAAGACGACGAGCCGCAATCCGCGCTCCACCGTCGGCACGGTTACCGAGATCTACGACTATATGCGGCTTTTGTTCGCACGTGTCGGCATCCCCTATTCGCCGGCGACCGGCCTGCCGATCGAGAGCCAGACGGTGAGCCAGATGGTCGACCGCGTTCTGGCTCTGCCGGAAGGCACAAAACTTTACCTTACCGCGCCGATGGTGCGCGGCCGCAAGGGCGAGTACCGCAAGGAACTCGCCGAACTGCAGAAGAAGGGGTTCCAGCGCGTCAAGGTGGACGGCACCTTCTACGAGATCGCAGACGCGCCGGCGCTGGATAAAAAATACAAGCACGACATTGATGTCGTCGTGGACCGGCTGGTGGTCCGCCCGGACATCGCCGCGCGCCTGGCGGATTCGCTCGAGACGGCACTTTCGCTGGCCGACGGCCTCGCTATTGCGGAACTCGCCGACAAGCCGCTGCCACCCGAGGAAACCGCTGAAGGTGGTGCGGCCAACAAGTCGAAGAACGAGACGCATGAGCGCGTTCTTTTCTCCGAAAAGTTCGCCTGCCCCGTTTCCGGCTTCACCATCTCCGAGATCGAGCCGCGGCTCTTTTCCTTCAACAATCCCGCCGGCGCCTGCCCGACCTGCGACGGGCTCGGCAGCCAGCGCGCCGTCGATCCGCTGCTGATCGTTCCGGAAGAGAACAGGTCGCTCCGCGACGGCGCCATCGCGCCCTGGGCGAAATCCACCTCGCCCTATTACAACCAGACGCTGGAAGCGCTGGGCAGCGCCTATGGCTTCAAACTCGGCGACAAATGGAAGGACCTGCCGAAAGAGGCGCAGGCCGCAATCCTGAACGGCACCGGCGAACGCGAGATCGTCTTTCATTATGATGACGGGCTGCGCGCCTACAAGACGACCAAGACCTTCGAGGGCGTGGTCCCCAATCTGGAGCGCCGCTGGAAGGAAACGGATTCGGCCTGGATGCGCGAGGAGATCGAGCGCTTCATGTCGGAAACGCCGTGCCCCGCCTGCCATGGCTACCGCCTCAAGCCGGAAGCGCTGGCTGTGAAGATCGCGGGAAAACATATCGGCGAAGTGACGGTGCTTTCGATCCGCAAGGCCAACCAGTGGTTCGCCGACCTGCCGGGCGAACTCACCGACAAGCAGAACGAGATCGCCACCCGCATCTTGAAAGAGATTCGCGAGCGCCTTCGCTTCCTCAACGATGTCGGGCTCGACTATCTGACCCTGTCGCGCAATTCCGGCACGCTGTCGGGCGGCGAGAGCCAGCGCATAAGGCTTGCCTCGCAGATCGGCTCCGGCCTGACAGGCGTGCTCTACGTCCTCGACGAGCCATCGATCGGGCTGCACCAGCGCGACAATGCCCGCCTGCTCGACACGCTGAAACATCTGCGCGACCTCGGCAACACCGTCATCGTGGTCGAGCATGATGAAGACGCGATCCTCACCGCCGACCATGTCTTCGATATAGGCCCGGCGGCCGGCGTCCATGGCGGCCGCGTCGTGGCGGCGGGCACGCCTGACGAGATCATGGCCAACCCCGCCTCGCTCACCGGGCAATATCTTTCCGGCGCGCTGGAAATCCCGATGCCGGCGGAGCGCCGGCCCTTGAAGAAGAAGCGGCTGAAGATCGTCGGTGCGCGCGGCAACAATCTCAGGAACATCACGGCGGAAATTCCGCTCGGCACCTTCACCTGCGTTACCGGCGTTTCGGGCGGCGGCAAGTCCACCTTCCTGATCGAGACCCTGTTCAAGGCGGCGTCGCGCCGCATCATGGGGTCGCGCGAGCATCCGGCCGAGCATGACCGCATCGAGGGGCTGGAATTCCTCGACAAGGTGATCGACATCGACCAGTCGCCGATCGGTCGCACGCCGCGCTCCAACCCGGCCACGTACACGGGCGCTTTCACGCCGATCCGCGACTGGTTCGCCGGCCTGCCGGAGGCAAAGGCGCGCGGCTACCAGCCGGGTCGCTTCTCCTTCAACGTCAAGGGCGGCCGCTGCGAGGCCTGCCAGGGCGACGGCGTCATCAAGATCGAGATGCACTTCCTGCCCGACGTCTACGTCACTTGCGACGTCTGCCACGGCAAGCGCTACAACCGCGAGACGCTGGAGGTGCTGTTCAAGGGCAAGTCGATCGCCGACGTGCTCGACATGACGGTGGAGGAAGCGGCCGAATTCTTCGCCGCCGTGCCGGCCGTGCGCGACAAGATGGCCACACTTGCCAAGGTCGGGCTCGGCTATATCCATGTCGGCCAGCAGGCGACGACGCTTTCCGGCGGCGAGGCGCAGCGCATCAAGCTCGCCAAGGAACTGTCGCGCAAGGCGACCGGCAAGACGCTCTACATCCTCGACGAGCCGACGACCGGCCTGCACTTCCACGACGTAGCCAAGCTTCTTGAAGTGCTGCACGAACTGGTCGACCAGGGTAACACGGTGGCCGTCATCGAGCACAATCTCGAAGTCATCAAGACCGCCGACTGGATTTTGGACCTCGGCCCCGAAGGCGGCGACGGCGGCGGCGAACTGGTCGCCGAAGGCCGCCCCGAAGACATCATGGCCGAGCCAAGGAGCTATACGGGGCGGTTTTTGAAGGAACTGATGGAGAGGCGGCCGGGAAGGAAGCGCGAGGCGGCGGAGTAGGGAGGAGCGTGCGGCGGACAGCGTCGAAGCCGACGTCCAATGAGCCGTTGTCTATAGATAAAAGCTCGTAGGCGGCTCACGTTAAGATTGCGGAGAATGTGGCGCGCGTTCCACCGCGGGAGGGAGGCCCACTTCGGCGAGAAGGCGTGTGGCCTCATCCAGGCGTCCTTCCTCGGTCTTGGATCCCTTGCGGCGGCGTATTTCCGACTTCCAATCACTCACCTTCTCGACCGCAGCCAACCAATGAGCCGTGGCGGCCAGTTCGAGGACGGTCACGTTTTTCGAAGCCAGCCGTCTCGTAACATCTTTCAAGCGGTCGTCCTTCAAGCAGGAATGTCCTTTGGCCGTAGCTTGATGAACAAACACGCTGTAGCGCGCGCCATCAGACTTTCTGTAGCCGTACTCCTCCTTCACCAAATGGAAGGCCTTAGCGTCCAAAATCGCACTGTCGAGATCTCGAGAATAGGGACCGTAGTGGTAGTAAGAATAATCGAAACCGCTTTCGGCTCCGAGCTGATCCAGAAGATAAGCAATCTTCTGCAGACGAATACGGCTGACGAGCCGCCCTCCTGCCGCGCAGAGGATATCGGCCACATATTTCTCAGGCTCATATGTCATCTCGGGCTTCCTTCATCTACGCGCTGCATCGCGATCGGCTTCGGTGGCAAAATATAGTCTAGTGAATTGCTTTTTCGTTTCGAGTACATGGACCAAATCAGAAAGCTTGCTGATTTCGACCGGATTGTCGCCGTCAAGAATGTGAAGCTTCTTGTGCATGCGTTCCTCGTCGCCGCCGATCTCGGCGTAGATACCGATTGCGGCTTTGTCGTCCAGCATCACGGTTTCTGCCTTTATCTGATCGGCAAATCTCTCTCTGATCCGACGCAACCGACCACGCTGCCTGCCGGGATCCTCGCCAAACTCGGCTATGTCGAGAGTCTTGTACAGCTTTCGTTCTCTTAGCCGAGTCGCAATCTCGGCAACATCGGCATCTTCTGCCTGCGACATCGCGTCAATCGCGCCGAAGACGAGCGCGTCGTCGAGAGCGAGGTAATTTTCGACCGTCTCGCCCTTTTTGGCGAAGAAACGGATCAGCGGATGGTTTTCGGGAAGCCCGCTTTTCTTCACATCACTTTTCTTGCCCGCCGCCAATTTCGCGACCGCGCGGAGGAGCTTTCCGATCATATGCTCTACGCAGCGGGTTGCTTTGTGAAAATAGACCTGCTGGTGGAGGGTGTAGCGCGCGAGTAGAAATTGCTCGGCAGCAGGACGCGCCTTGGCTGTCAGGCAAAAAGTCGGAACCCTACGCGGTTCACCCCCATCCTCGTCGGGTGCGTCAATTTCGATCTCCGCGACACGCACATTTTCGACGAGCCAGTCGAAGTCAATCCCGCCGGCGCCGGTCCCGGTCATAAGTTTGTCTCGGCGCAAATAGTCGAGCCTGTCGGCATCAAAGGAACTCGAGACAATCGCATGATAGATATGCTCAGGGTCCTCTTTCTCGAGCAGCGCAGCAACCTCTTCCGTAAAGCCATCCCGATGGTCTTCGAGTAGAGAGCGAACCTTGCCATTCGGATTGCGGATGATGTCGGCTGTCCACGTCTCATGGCGCTTCTTCACCCCTCGCGAATCCTGAACGCCTTCGAACGTGTGGCTGAAAGGCCCGTGCCCCAAATCGTGCAGGAGGGCGGCAATAAGCGCGACTTCGGCCATCCGTCCGTCGAAAATCTGCTTGTTCCGCTTCATTTCACGGTCGAGAATTTCGACCAATGCGCGCGCAGTATGAAAGACACCAATGGAATGAGCAAAAC
>SCRB01000608.1 GCA_004299545.1 Rhizobiaceae bacterium | reverse complement strand
GAAAGTACGGTCGCCGACAAGCTCGACAGGCTGAAGCTCCACGAGATCGACCTTGCCGACGGCGCGGTACTCGAAACCGGATGCGTCTACGTCGCGCCACTTCTGGAAAGGCTCGATTTGCCGGCCGCCGTCGCCGCATCGGCCAATCCAAAGAGTTCGACCGGGCGGCTCGACATCTTCACCCGCGTGATGAGCGATCACGGACAGGAGTTCGACAAGATTCCGGCGGGCTATTCCGGGCCACTCTATATCGAGATCAGCCCGCGCACCTTTCCGGTCATCGTACGCACCGGCTCGCGCCTGTCGCAGATCCGTTTTCGCAAGGGGGCTGCCATGCTCTCCGAAGCCGAGCTGGCTGACTTGCATGCAAGGGAGAGACTGGTCGCTGCGGACGCCCCGAACATCACCGGCGGCGGTATCGCGCTTTCCATCGACCTCTCCGGAGATCGGGGCGGCCTGATCGGCTATCGCGGCAAGCATCACACCGGACTGATTGACGTCGATCGCCGTGCGGCGAACGACATCCTCGATTTCTGGGAGCCTCTGCAAGTACGCGGCGCACGCGAGCTGATTCTCGATCCGGATGAATTCTACATTCTCGTTAGCCAGGAGGCGGTGCATGTGCCACCGGACTTTGCAGCAGAGATGACGCCGTTCGACCCGCTGGTCGGCGAGTTCCGTGTCCATTATGCCGGTTTCTTCGATCCCGGCTTCGGCCATTCGGCATCGGGCGGCACGGGGAGCCGGGCGGTGCTCGAGGTGCGGAGCCACGAAGTTCCGTTCATCCTCGAGCACGGGCAGATCGTCGGCCGCCTTGTCTACGAGCATATGCTGGCGAGGCCGGATACGCTTTACGGCAACGGGCTTGGCTCCAACTATCAGGCGCAGGGCCTGAAGCTTTCCAAGCATTTCCGGTAAAATTCACCGCCGAAACAATGGCTTTTGCAAAGAACGTGAATCATCGCGGCAGGTAGAATCGCGGCGGTCAGTGGTGTCGGCGTCGGCTCGGCTGGGGGCGCTGATTTCGCGACGGCGACATGGCTTGCAGCTTCATGGGGATTTTCAAGGCCTTGGACGAACCTTCTTCGACCAAGCAGCAACAGGTGCGTTTCTTCGCTTGACAGAAGCGGCAGGCCTCATGGATTAATGGCGCCGTTGCGGGTGTAGTTCAATGGTAGAACAGCAGCTTCCCAAGCTGCATACGAGGGTTCGATTCCCTTCACCCGCTCCAGCAAATGACGGACCAAGCATCTGGCTGGGTGAAGCCGCTCCCTTGAACCTTGCCGTGCGAACGCGTATCTGGCAGGCGTTCGGTAACGGGAGATGATGGATTGAGCGGTTCCCTCACGCGCTTTCTTGGCGATACGCCGTTTCGCGTTTTCCTCAAGCTCGTGATCGTTTCGTTTCTCGTGGGCGTGATGATGAACGCCTTCGGTTGGACTCCTTATGATATCCTTTTCCAAATCAGGGATTTCTTCCTGCATTTGTGGAATATGGGCTTTCGTGCGATCGATCGCTTTGCCGCCTATCTCCTTCTCGGCGCCGCCATCGTCGTACCGGTCTTTCTCGTGCTTCGCCTTTTGAGTTATCGCCGGTAAGGCATGATCCGGAAAAGTGGACGCCGGTTTTCCGAATAGATCATGCTAAAAAAGGCATTAGGGCGCATTCCCTGTTGTCAGCAGCCTGACGGATGACAACAGGGACGGCATGGACGGACGCCGCCCGCCCCTATATGGGAAAGGGCAGACCCCGAGGCGGG
>SCRB01000607.1 GCA_004299545.1 Rhizobiaceae bacterium | reverse complement strand
CTTGCGCGTCGGGAAGGGCCGCTTCTGGTTCTCGATGTGGACGACGTCGTCCTCGATTTTCTCGGCGGTTTCCGAAACTACCTTCAATCCGAAGGCCTTGAACTCGACCTCGCCACATTTCGCCTGCATGGTAATATAAGGCGGCTCTCCGACCGGATCGCGGTCTCCGACCCGGATGTGTCGGCCCTGATCGATGCGTTCTTCCAGCACCAGGCGAAATGGCAGATGCCGGTTGCCGGCGTCGCAGCCGCCCTCGAAACGATCGGCAGAAAAGCCTCGATCGTTCTCCTGACATCGATGCCGCATCGTCATCGCCTCGTCCGGCGCACTCATCTCGACCGGCTCGCGCTCCCCTACCCGCTGCTCACGACCGAAACACCGAAAGGCCCGGCCGTCGCTCGCCTGCGTGGCGCTTCCGGCAAGCCGGTCGCGTTTATGGACGATATTCCGCGCAACCTGATCTCGGTCCAGGAAGCGGTTCCCGATGCGCATCTTTTCCACCTCATGGCGTCCGCCCATATGCGCAGCCTGCTCCCTCCTCTCCCGGCCGGCATCATGCCGGTCGCCGATTGGGACGAGGCGCTGCCCCGGATCGTCACCGCACTCGGGATCTGACCTCAGAGCACCAGGCGCATCAGGGGGCGTCCCTGTTTGCGCTCGACAACGCGCTCGAAACCCGCTTTCTCGAACACGCGGCTCGATCCGACATACAAACCCGTGGAACGGGGATTCTTCGCCTGGTCCATCGGACAAGCATCGATCGCCGTTGCCCCCGATGACCGCGCATGCGCGATCCCGGCTTCGACAAGGCGATGCGTCAGTCCCTTGCCGCGCGCGGCGGAGCGGACGAAAAAGCAGGAAACCGCCCAATACCGGCTGTCGCTCAATTCTTCCAGTTCGAGCGGCGCGGAAGCGCGGCCGGCATTGTTCCATTGCGGCACGTCGGCTCTGGGTCCGATCTGCATCCACCCCACGGCCTTGTCGTCTTCATAGGCCAGCAGGCCGGGTGGAGGCCCCTCTTCGACGCGCCATCTCATGAAATCGCGATTGCGCTCGCGATCGTTTTCCCGCCGCACCGCCGGAGGAAGGCGGAAATGCGTGCACCAGCATCCGTAACATGCGCCCTGCTTGCCGAAGAGATCGGCAAAATCCGGCCAGCGCTCCGCTGTCAGCAGCGCGATGGTAATCGGCATCATCTCCCTCTTTTCCTGGGTGTTTCATGATATGATTGGTAAAATATCATATCTGTTCCTATTATGTTCGAATCACAATCGGCGCCTGTCAACGACCCCGGGGCCGGCTTCTGCCGGGACTGCCTCGCTCTGCAAAGGGATCGGCAGTTCAGGTGCCGTGCGTGCGGCAGCCCGCGCCTTACACGCCATGACGAACTCTACAGCCTGGCAATCGCCCATATCGATTGTGACGCATTCTATGCCGCTGTGGAGAAACGGGACAACCCCGCCTTGAAGGACAAGCCGGTCATCATCGGCGGCGGCAAGAGAGGCGTGGTCTCCACCGCCTGCTACATCGCCCGCATCCAGGGCGTGCGCTCGGCCATGCCGATGTTCAAGGCGCTCGAGGCTTGCCCGGAGGCCGTGGTCATCAAGCCCGACATGGAAAAATATGTCCGCGTCGGGCGGGACGTGCGCGCCATGATGCAGACGCTGACTCCGCTCGTCGAACCGCTTTCGATCGATGAAGCGTTCCTCGACCTTTCCGGCACGCAGAAGCTGCATGGTGCGCCGCCAGCCCTTGTCCTTGGCCGTTTTGCGGCAGAAGTGGAGAAGGAAATCGGCATCACCGTCTCGGTCGGGCTTTCCTATTGCAAGTTTCTCGCCAAGATCGCCTCCGACCTCGAAAAACCCCGCGGATTCTCGGTGATCGGCGAAGCGGAAGCGCTCGCATTCCTTGCGAGCAAGCCCGTCTCCTTCATCTGGGGCGTGGGAAAAGCCTTTGCCGCAACGCTCGAAAAGGACGGCATCCGCACGATCGGCCAGTTGCAGCGCATGGAGCAAGGCGACCTGATCCGGCGCTACGGCACCATGGGCAACAGGCTCTACCATCTGGCGCGCGGCGAGGATGACAGGCGCGTTCACCCGGATCGCGAGGCCAAGAGTGTTTCCGCCGAGACGACCTTCGAGTTCGATCTGGCCGCGGCGGACGATCTCGTTCCCATCCTGCGGCATTTATCTGAAAAGGTCTCCGGCCGCCTGAAGAAATCAGGCCTCGCCGGACGAACCGTCGTCCTGAAGCTGAAAACGCAGGACTTCCGCATCCGCACCCGCAACCGGCAGCTTTCCGACCCGACCCGCCTCGCCGACCGGATTTTCGCGACAGGCCTCGAACTGCTTGGGCGGGAAACGGACGGCACGCGCTACCGCCTTCTCGGCATCGGGGTCACGGAACTCTTCGACGCCGGAAGGGCCGACCCGCCGGATCTGATCGACGTCAACGCCCGCAAACGCGCCATGGCCGAAGGGGCGATGGATGTACTGCGCGAGAAATATGGCATGCAGGCGCTCGAAACGGGCTACACCTTCGGCAGAAAACCGCCGAGGGATGGCAAGCCCCGCCGATGATTTCGGTGTGCCCCGGCCTCCTCACGGCCATTCCGATTGTCGTAGGAGGACGGCGCCGACGAAACTGTTCAGACGCAAGGCGGGCTTCATCGAACCGGAGAGATAGCGCGGGAGAAGCCGTATCGTATGGGTCCCGTCGGTCGCGGTAAGCGGTGGGGGCTGCTTTCCCGGCGCCGAGACACTCGCCTGCATTTGCGCGGCATCGAGCATGAGCCGCATTTCCATTTTGCCGTCCGATACGATGATCGCGTCGTCGGCAAGCGCGAAGGTCAGGCTCTTGCCCGATGGCAAATCAACCGTTTTCCCCGAACGGGCATTGCGCACCAATTGCAGGTCGGGAACGACCAGGTCGAAGCCCGCACTCGGCACAGCGGCAGCCTGGCTCAGGACAAGGCTGAAGCCGCCGTCCGGAGCCCTTGCCACGGGTTCCCGGCGGATCCCATAGGTATCGGCCACCTTGTCGAAGAGACCGAAGTCCGTCTTTGACGCGCTTGCCGCAATATCCCGCGGAGCCACACGCAGGATCGCGCCTTGCCCGGCAAGAAAACGCAGCGCCGAAAGGGCGATCGCGTTGCGCCGGTCGTCGAGCGGCAGGGTCTTCACCGCGTGGATGAAACGTGCGGCCTGATTGCGGATTGACATCGCAACGGCACCTTGCGGGCCGAAACTGCCGATCAAAAGCACAATCGCCGGAAGCGTCGCGAGAAAGCGAATGTCGCCTCGCGTCTTCCGGAAAA
The DNA here is from genome assembly GCA_004299545.1 of Rhizobiaceae bacterium. Taxonomy (GTDB): domain Bacteria; phylum Pseudomonadota; class Alphaproteobacteria; order Rhizobiales; family Rhizobiaceae; genus Mesorhizobium_L. The sequence continues at coordinate 2,100 of SCRB01000607.1, read as the reverse complement.
GCTGGAGCAGAAGGATGACGGTGACGGTAACGGCGAAAAGGCCAAGCAGAAAGCGTTCCGGCGTCAGGCCATAGGCATGGATGCGGACCCACAGCGCGTAGAAGAGAAGGACGAGCGGCACCGGCACCGTCAGCGGCCATAGTTTGACGAACAGGCGTGTCGGGGCCCTCGTCGAACGCAGGAACGGATGGATGACGATGAGTGCCGCAAGAATGCAAAAACCGTATGCAAGAACGAGCCAGCCGATCTGGCCGCGCGGGACTTCACCCGTCAGAAGAACCTTCGCCGCGTAAAGGTGCAGGATGGCGGCATAAACAAGAAGGAGCGGCGCGGCTACGAAGTCGCCGAGCGCGCGCATCCCGAGCGCGGTGAACCGCGCGTCGTCCGCCTGGGGTTCACTGTCGAATTCCCGCGGGATCCGCCCAAGGCCGAAAAGCGGTGCGGCCAGCAGGCCGGTTGCGGCCCACACATGCTCATAGGCCTTGTCGGGGACCGGGATACCGAACAGGTAGGTGAGGCTTGCAAGGATGGCTGAGATCCCGCCAGCAAAGAGAAGCAGGGCGAGCAGCGACAGGAAGATGGCGAAGACCAGCCTGACGCCGAAATACCAGCAGGCGGAACCTGAATGCCTGCCGGCGACGGGCGCGACGAAGACCAGGCCAACCAGCGCGGCCGCGAACGGCCAGTAGGAGAGCGCAAAAGCCCTGTCCCACCATGAGATCGCGAAGGCGGCCAGTCCTGTGACGAGCGCCGCGGCATGGCGGAGCACAAGGCTCCCCGCCTTCGCCTCGCAGGCAAGTGTCCCTGCGAGCGATGCCGCCGAGGCCGCAAAGAATGGCTGGAGCAAATCTTCGTTGCCGCCCCAGAAGCCGCGAGAATCCGTCAGGAGAAGATTGGCATCGACGGCGAATAGAAGGACGGTGAGCGAGGTAACAGGAAAGCGCGCGACCGCATCCCATATCCCCGCGAGCATTTCGATCAGGACGGCCTTCCATCCGGAGGCGGTTTCGGAAAGGTGTGTTGCGGTTCCGGCGGTCATCATCCCTTTACCTGATGGCCTTCTATGGCAAACTCAGCGCCAGCCCCATATGGCGCGGCGGAACACGCCCCAGTAGCGGCCGAGTTCGGATATGTCGGCGATTTCGCGGGTCGGATCAACCTTGCCGCCGGAAAGCTTCGGCAGATAGCGCTCGGCAAGCGTTGCTGGCAGATAAGCCGGCCGCAATCGAGCGGGGAGCGTCCTCGCCTCCCGGCGGAAGGCCGCGAGATGCTCCCTTGCGAGCGCGATCATCGCCTCGACCACCCTTTTCGCCCCGGCCCCATCTTCATGCGCGACGAAGGCCTCCGGTGTCGTTCCCGCGGCCGAAAGCAGATCGCGAGGGATGTAGCACTGCCCGCGCGACAGATGAATGGGAAGCAACCGCAGGAGGCCGGTCATCGCCTGCGCGCAGCCGGCATGGCCGGCACAGGCCGCGAACTCCTGCGCCTTTTCCGGGTCGAGAACAAGCGACGCCATCTGGATGAGGGCCGAGGCGGTCTCGCCGCAATAGCCTTCAAGATCGGTCCGTGACGGCATCGGGTCGTCGTAGAGATCGAAGATGCGCGCATCGAGATAGTTGGCGAGCGCCGCGCGCGGCAAATCGTGCTTGTGGATCGTTTCCAGAAGCGCCGTGGCGACTGGATGGCCCGCCGCGGCTTCCGGTGCGCCGTCTTTGATGACGTCGCGCCACCATTGAAGCCTGATTTCGCCGGGAAGCGGTTCATGGATGACATCGCGGATGCGCGCCACCTCGGCATTGAAGGCATAGAGCGAAGAAAGTGCACCGCGTTTGCCCTCCGGCGCGAAAAGCACGGAGAGATAGCGATCGCGATCGGCCTCGCGGACGATTTCCATCGCATGCAACTGATCGGCGTTCATCGCCCCGGTCAATCGACGGCGATCAGCGCGGCAGCAACGGCACGATCCTCGGCAAGCAGAACGTTGAAGGTGCGAACCGCAGCGCCCGTGTTCATCGGATCGGCGAAAACGCCTGCCAGCTTCAACGCCTCGCGAAGTTCACGCGGCAGGGGCTTCAGTTCGCTCCCGGTTCCGACCAGAAG
>SCRB01000606.1 GCA_004299545.1 Rhizobiaceae bacterium | reverse complement strand
GCATCGGCGTCCCTGCTTATGTAGCCCCGTGAAACGGGATGCCATGCGAAAGGTTTAGGAATCGTGTCGCGGGATGCGTCTGCCGGTTCACTTCGGGTTTTTCATTGGGCCAGATGCCGTAACTCGCTAGAGCCTGATGGATTCCCCTTTTCGCCCTCGCCGATCGGCAGAACCGCGCCGAAAAGCTATGTCTTCCCGACTGCCTAGTGGAATGAATTTGCCATTTGATACCCGCGTGATGTCTGCCTCGGCATCAAATGTCAAATTCGAGAATTCCACTAGAACCATTAACTTTCTAGTGGTTTTCCGTTTCCAACATTTGCGCTCTGGGCTGATACAGATGGGATGCAAATGTTGGAAACAAACCACTTGTTTGCCGGAGATCCTCCATGCCGCTTACCGTCGCCATCCAGATGGACCATGTTTCCACCATCCATATTGCCGGCGACACGACCTTCGCGCTGGCGCTCGAAGCGCAGCATCGTGGCCATAAGCTCTACCACTATACGCCTGACCGTCTGTCGCAGGTCGGCAACAAGGTTTTCGCGCGCATCGAAAGTCTTGAGGTAAAGGATGAAGCGGGTGCACATCACAGGCTGGGCGAACCGGTGCGCACCGACCTCTCGGAGATGGATGTCGTCCTGCTGCGGCAGGATCCGCCCTTCGACATGAACTACATCACCACCACGCATATTTTGGAACGTATCCATCCGAAGACGTTGGTTGTCAACGATCCTGTGTGGGTGCGCAACAGCCCGGAAAAGATATTCGTCACCGAATTCCCCGAGCTCATGCCCGAAACGCTGATCACCAAGGATCCGCAGGAGGTCGCCGCCTTTCGCCGCCAATATGGCGACATTATCCTCAAGCCGCTCTACGGCAATGGAGGCGCCGGCGTCTTCCACCTGGCGGAAGCCGACCGCAACCTCTCCTCGCTTCTCGAAATGTTCGGCCAGCTGTTCCGCGAAGCCTTCATCGTTCAACGCTACCTCAAGGAGGTGCGCGGCGGCGACAAGCGCATCATTCTGATCGACGGCGAGCCGACCGGTGCCGTCAACCGCGTGCCGGCAGAGCACGACTCCCGCTCCAACATGCATGTCGGCGGCCGCGCCGAACCGAGCCAACTGACCGACCGGGAACGCGAAATATGCGCTCGCATCGGCCCTTCGCTGAAGGAAAGGGGCTTTATCCTTGTCGGCATAGACGTGATCGGCGACTACCTCACCGAAATCAACGTCACCTCTCCGACAGGCATCCGCGAGATCAAGCGCTTCGGCGGTGCGGACAGCGCCGCCCTGTTCTGGGACGCGGTGGAAGCAAAGCGGAGCGCCTGAGCAGGAGGCCGCCGGAACATCCGTTCTCACCGCGCAACCGGGTACAACCAGGCTGCAATCGGGACGTTTATATGTTCTCGTATTGTTCTTGAATTCCCCTGCAATCTGTGCTTGTCTGTCCCGGGGATCGACATATCCGGAGGGGCGGCATGGTTTCGCGCATACATACGGTGGCCTTCCAAGGCATAGAGGCCTTGCCGGTCGATGTGCAGGTGATGGTTGCCCCCGGCAAGACCGGAATGCAGATCGTCGGGCTTCCGGACAAGGCGGTGGCGGAAAGCCGCGAGCGGGTGCAGGCGGCGCTCCATGCCTCCGGCCTGTCGATGCCGGCAAAGAAGGTGACGGTCAACCTGGCCCCCGCCGACCTGCCCGAGGAGGGCAGCCATTGGCCGACCATTCTGCTTACTAAATAAAGGCTTGCCGATACCTTCTTTTCAACGCTCACCGCACACTCACCATTAATGGAAACGCTTGCGCTCGCCTTCCGGTTGCGCCATGGTGGCGGCTTGGGGCAGGGCATGCGATTCAAATTCGCGATCATCATCATTTCGTGCGCATTCATCACGCCCGCAGCGGCGACCGAATGGCCTGTCTGTCACGGCGGTAACCGTGCGGCTCGTCACGTCACATGCGTGGTTGATGGCGATACGTGGTGGCGCGATGGGGTGAAATTTCGCATGGCATGCGTCGATGCCATCGAGATCGACGATGAGCGCGGGATCGAGGCGCGGGACGAGCTGCGCAAGCTGCTCAGCCGGCCGGATGCGGAAGTCCGCGATCTGAACCTCACGGGTCACTATCGGCGGGAACTGGCGATCATCAATGTCGGTGACACTACGGCCGGCCGGATCCTCGTCGAAAAGCGATTGGCGGTAAAGAAAGACTACCGGGACACACGTCAGTGGTGTCACAGGCTATAGACGACAAACGCCGCGGGCGCTTCTGACGCAGCAGGCACTACCAGGCCGGATCCTACTAGCTTCGATGCGAGGGTTTGAGAGCCTGACCCCGACTCTGCTGCGGCGGGGTTTTTTTTGTTGATCACTCCTGATGCTGCTCGGATTTCGCATCCGGCGCCGCGTCGGACTGTTGCTTGGCTTCCTTCGCAGCCTGCTTCTCCGCCTTCTTTGCGGCCTTGATGCGGTCACGCTCCTTGCGCTCGAAGTCATAGGTCGGGGTACGCGGCATATAGACTCCTTTTGCGCCAGACATAATTGGCTGGAGCTTCCGGTGCAACCGCTACGCGGAGAAGCTTTCGGCGAGGTTTTTATTGCCCGCGATTCGACAGGTTCGGCCCGTATTGTGAAATATGCTTGGCAGGTAATGATGAACCGCGGGATAATTTGCAGGGTATAACACGCGCTACATCTAGCGCGACTCACTGACCACGTAGACCATATCTTGCGGCGAGAGGCTTCTGAACAAGGAAACCCAACCATGATTCAGCTTCGCCCTATTGAGCCGATCGAAATTGAAGGTCTGTCACCGGCTATCCCGCCGACAGGGGAGCCGATCTGTGAACGTGCAAACCCTCGTTCGCTTTTCGTCGACCCTGCATACCAGCGATCAATAAGCGAACGAGGCTTGCGGCAAATCCGGCGTATTATCCAAGGCTACTGCTGGACGAAGTTTAAGCCTCCGATCTGTGCTTATGCCACGGATAGGGACGGCAAAACGGTCTTGATGGTGCTCGATGGGCAGCATACGGCGATTGCTGCCGCCAGCAATCCAAACATCGATGTGATCCCGGTCATGATAGTCGAAGCTCCCGAGACAAGCGCTCAAGCCTCAGCTTTTGTAGGCCAGAACACCGAACGGGTCGGGATCACCCAATTGCAGTTGCATAAGGCTGCAGTAGTCGCAGGCGACGAGGACGCGCTCGATATCGAGAACGTCTGCGCGCGAGCGGGCGTAACAGTGCTGACAGTTGCTCCGGCTACGAGTCGTTTTCGTCCTCGTGAAACTATCGCTGTGGCAACTATACGGGGCCTGGTTACTCGACATACGGCGATGGGTGCCCGGCGTATTCTGGAAGTTTTGGCCAATGCGGACTTCGCACCAATTGCCGCCCATCATATCAAGGCTACTGAATTGCTGATGACCGGCCCGGATTTCTGCCAACAGTTCGAACCAGAGGATCTGACCAAAGCCATGGTCGAACTTTATCTTCAGGCTGAAGACGAGGCCAAGCTGCTCGCGCATGCGCAACGCATCCCCATATGGAAAGCCCTTGCGATTGTTTGGTACCGAAAAACAAAGAAGCGGCGTTCCCTCATCCGGGTAGTTTCTCGCCGCTGACATGATTTAACTCGATTGGCGGTCGTGGAGATACTTGCGACCGCCCGCGTCGCTCCTTATTGCCGAAAATTTAGCCAACTCTGATCGGGCCTACACGATACTTCCACCATAAATGGAGTCATCCATGCAGCCCTTTTACCTGATCCTGTCTTCTGCCTTCGTCGTCACCGTCCTCAGCGGAGTTGCAGCAACCGTGCTTGCCATATCCGGCAGACCGAGCGGATTGAGATCCCGCATTGCCGAAAAGCTCATCGAAATCGCGTTGGTTGGTGCCGGCGCCATTGTGGCGTTGCTCTACACACTGGCGAAGGGTTAAGGTTCAGGGAAAGTGTTGGGGCCTCATCGTGATCGAGATCAAAGCGTGGATGCCGAACGTTCCGAATGGCGGGCCAGACGGCGGCGAAGGCTCAGGGATGGCCGACTTCCTGATCTATGCCGTGGGCATAGTCCTATGGCTACTCATCCTCGGCG
>SCRB01000605.1 GCA_004299545.1 Rhizobiaceae bacterium | reverse complement strand
CGATGATCGTCTCGAAGCCGTATTTGTATTGATCGACATCGATCTTGCGGACACGCTCGATCGTCTCCTGCACAGCAGGCATTTGCGTTCTCCATCCTCGCCGGGGTCAAGGCCCGGCAGTTGTAAACGTCGCTGTCGGCCGCAAGCGCGGCCTCAGCCCTGATGTAGTGCGCGCCGCAGTAAAATGCACCCCCGTCTGCCGGGGGGAACACGTCCTGACACGCAATGTCTTCCGGCGGGTCAATGCCGGAAGATCCCTTTATGCGGCGGCCTTTTCAGGCCGCCTCTTTCCTTGCCGCGCGACGGGCAATGATCCCGGCAAGCGCGGTGTGGAACAATTCCATATCGCCGTCGGTGGTCGCGGGTCCGATAGAGACACGCAGTCCACTGTCGCCGTCATACCCCATGGCCTCGAGCACATGGCTCGGGCCGATGCGGCCGGATGAGCAGGCCGAACCGGCGGAAAGCGCGACGCCTGCGAGATCAAAGGCGATCTGCGCCGTTTCCGCCTTCAATCCCGGCAACGCGAAGAAACTGGTGTTGGGCAGGCGCTCCGCCTCGCGACCATAAATGACGGCGTCGGGCGCGAGTGCGAGGATATCGGCCTCCATGGCATCGCGGCGCTGTCTAACGTTCTCCATCCCGACAAGCTGAGAAAGCGCCTGCCGCGCCGCGGCACCGAAACCCGTAATCGCCAAAACGTTTTCCGTGCCGCCGCGATGGCCTTTCTCCTGGCCGCCGCCGGAAACCAGCGGGGTGGGCATCAAAAGGTCCGAAGCCGCGACAAGCGCACCGGCGCCCTTCGGGCCACCGATCTTGTGCGCCGAAAGAATCAGGAAGTCGGCGTCACCAGCGGAAATGTCGAGCGGAATGCGCCCAGCCGCCTGCACCGCATCGAGAACCACGACGGCACCCGCCTCGTGGGCGATGCTGCCGATTTCGCCAACAGGCTGGATGACGCCTGTTTCGTTATTGGCCAGATGAAGAGCGACGAGCGCCGTGCCTTCCGACCTGTCGTGCTTCGCAAGCAATGCGCGCAGCATATCGAGATCGAGGACGCCGTCGGCATCGACGCCGATGACGCCGATGCGGTCGCGCGGGAACCGGCCGCCGCCGAGAATGCAAGGATGATCCGTCGCGGCGACATAGAGGCGCGACATCGCAAGTGCCGATCGCCCCATGCGGTAATCCGGCGAAAGCGCCATCTGCGCCGCTTCCGTGGCGCCAGAGGTGAAAACCACGTGTTCCGGCTTGGCGCCGACAAGCGCCGCCACTTCGGCACGCGCCGTCTCGACCAGATGCCGTGCGGCACGCCCTTCCGCATGGACGGAAGACGCATTCGCCGTTACGTCGAGCGCATCGAGCATGGCTGCGCGCGCGGCCGGTTCCAACGGCGCGCTTGCATTCCAGTCGAGATAGGCCCGTGCCCTCATGGCTCTCATCGGTTGTTTGCCGCGTTCAGGGCGGATATGGCGTTATTTCCTTGAAATCACAGGGCAAGACGTCATATCTAGCCGCTCTGCGGCGGAGTTGGCGCGGCAATTATAACCGCACCACTCAAGTTTGAACAGTTCTAAGCTAGCTTCTAGGGAGGCGGCCGCCTTACGTCAAGGCGACATCCTGCCCTATCGCAGGCTGGCGGTGGTACCTGGAGTATTCGATGCCTGAAGTCATTTTCAACGGTCCGGCCGGAAGGCTGGAGGGGCGCTATCAGCCTTCCAAGGAAAAGAACGCACCGATCGCGATCGTCCTCCACCCGCATCCGCAATTCGGCGGCACGATGAACAACAAGATCGTCTACGATCTCTTCTATATGTTTCAGAAGCGCAACTTCACGACGCTTCGTTTCAATTTCCGCGGCATCGGCCGCAGCCAGGGTGAGTTCGACCATGGCATGGGCGAATTGTCGGACGCCGCCGCCGCGCTCGACTGGACCCAGTCGAGCGCGGCG
>SCRB01000064.1 GCA_004299545.1 Rhizobiaceae bacterium | reverse complement strand
GCGCTGGTTCCTGCCGTTCCGGGCGGCAAGGCGAAGGAGCCGGTCGATATCAAGGTCGCGGTGTCCGTGAACGACTGCGACCGGCTCGCCGCCGAGCCGCTCGACATACAGGCGGTCACGGAAGGCGTCTTTCCCAATGCGATCGACGTGCCGGCGGCGCTGAAAGCGTGCCGAAAGGCGGTCGCGGACTATCCGGATATCGCCCGCTTCAAATACCAGTATGCCCGTGCGCTTTATGCCGACGGACAATTCGACAAGGCGGTGGACAACCTCCGCGACGCCTACCGGGAGGGCCATGTCCGTGCCGGCGAATTGCTCGGCCGGATCTACCAACTCGGTGTGCAGGGCCCGCGCGACCCGGCAAAAGCCATCGCGCTGTTCCAGGCCGGCGCGAAGAAGGGCGATCCCTATGCGCAATATTCGCTGGCAAAGGCCCTGATCTACGGCGTCGGGACGAAACCGGATGTCGAGCGCGGCATGAAGCTTTTGGTCAGCGCCGCCGAGTCCGGTCACACCTATGCGATGAACCAGCTTGGCTACGAATACCGCTACGGCACCCATACCAAGGCCGATCCGAAGCGAGCCCTTACTTTTTTCGAGAAATCGGTATCCCGTCAGGACGTTTGGGGCATGCTCAATCTCGGCCTGCTTTATCGCGATGGCATCGGGGTCGAGAAGGATCCGGGCAAGGCGATGCAGTTGTTCGAGGAGGCCGACAAGGGCGGACAGCCGGCCGCCGCGACCCTAATCGCGCTGATGATGCAGGACGAAGGCAAGGGCACTCCGGCCGAGCGTCTCGCTCTTTATCGCCGCTCCGCTGAACGTGGCGATGCGTGGGGAGCCTTCGACGCGGCTCTGATGATCACCGCCAATCCGGCGCTGGCCGACAACGCCGACGAAGCGATCCATCTCTACGCACTCGCCGCATCCCAGCAGACGAAGGATGCCTCCGATCGCGCAGTGGCCGCACTAAGGAAAGCGGATCGTGCAGCGGTCGGACGGCAGGTGCAGCAGACACTTATCCGCATGGGACAGCCCATCGGGACGGTGGACGGCGTCCTCGGCAGCAAGACACTGAAAGCGGCAGCGGCCGCGCTTGGGCAGGCCGCCCCGAAAGATCCGAGGCAATTGCTGATCGAACTCACGCGCAAGGAATGGATTTCGTCACGGCCGCGTCTCGACATGCTTTGAACGAGGGGTGTTTGCAATGCGAAACTTTGTGACGGTCATGATATTTTCGCTGTTGATTGCCTTCCTGCAAGGTTGCGCGTCATTTGGCGGCGGGCGGCATAATCAGGAAAGCTCCCCGCCATCCGTCCATAAGGTCAAGCCAATACATAAGACTACGATCAGGAAGAGCAGCTATCGTAAATCCGTGTCCGGGTCACTGCGCTCAAGCGCAACCTCCCAAGCGGACGACCAGCAAATCCTGAACCAACGCGGTGGCAGTGGTGGGGGCGGTAGTGGCGGTGGCAGTGGTGGGGGCGGTAGTGGCGGCGGCTCTGGCGGAGGAGGTTGGTAGCGGCACTTGCCGGGCCCTGCAAATGGCAGCGGATCGACCTTGGTGAGTGTTCTTTTCCGACAAGAGTGCTGTCACCCGCTTGTCGATGCCGGCTGCGGCGTGCGCCAAGCGGCAGTCGGAATACAGGACCTGCACATCAATGGAGCGATCCGCGTCGCGGCCGGGAAACAGCCAGCCCTGCGGCTTTGCCAGACGCCAGTAGACGAGCAGGATCTGCAGAAGCTGCGCCGACAGCATCACGGTCCTTACCGTCCTTACCGTCCTTGCCGTGATGGACGAGGATCACGCCGCGTTCGCTGTCGATGTCGCCAACCTTCAGCCCGACGGTCTCCGAGGCACGAAGACCAGCCGCGTAGGCCGTGGTCAATGCCGTTTGGGTCTTCAGGCTCGGCACCGCCTCCAGGAAGCGGACGACCTCGTCGGTGCTCAACACCACCAGCAGAGTGCGCGGCGCGCGGGCATAGACGATCCGTTCCGGAATCTTGGCATGGCCCAGCGTTACGCCGTAGAAAGGCGTTGGTGCACAGATAGCCCGGTGTTGGTAAGTGCCCGGCATCTGCAACTTTGCCGAGCCGACTATGCCTTTCAAATTCAATGCGCCTCGGCGGCACAGGATTCCGAGGGCGTGATATCATGTGAGGAATCGGGCTGAACATGATCGTGGCCTCGTTCGTCGCGGCGATAACAGGCTCTGGCTCTCGGATGAGGCGATTGCCAGCTGGCGCGCCGAGGGGCGGAAGACACCGGGCGGTCAGCCTCGCTTCTCCAATCTCGCGGTCGAGACGACACTGATGCTGGGAGCGCTGTGCCGATTTCCGCCACGCCAGGCCGAGGGAATTGTCCGATCATTGATGGCGCTGATCAAGGTCGAACTGGCCGTTCCGGATCATACCACGCTGGCTCGCCGCCGCCGGATCGTGGCAGTCCATAAGTGGCTCTGGCCGCGCAAGGGCTCGGTCGATATCGTCATCGACAGCACCGGGCTGAAGTTCTTCGGCGCGGGCGAATGGGCGCGCAAGAAGCACGGCGAAACGCACAGATCATGGCACAAGCTGCACCTGTCCGTCGATCCGGCCAGCAACGAGATCATCGCCCATGAACTGACGGAGACGGCGCGTCGGACGCCGCGATGATCGGCCATCTCGTCGCCGGTTCAGGCGGCAACATCTGCTCCGTCATCGCCGACGGCACCTATGATGGCGAACCAACCTATGCCGCAATCCGGGCTGTGCGGCCGCTGCGATCACCGCCCAAATCGTCATCCCTCCAAAGGAACCATCGATCCCCGACAAGAGCGAACCACACGGCGGTGGCGGGCGAGAACGCCATGCAGCCGAGATCGCCAGATGCGGACGAATAGCCTGGCAGCGGCGACACGGATATGGCAAACGTTCGCTGGTCGAAACCGCCATCCCCGCATCAAGCGCATCAACGGCGGACGCCTCACAGCCGGAACTTTCGGCGCCCAGCAGAACGAAATCGCCATCTGCATTAAGATCGCCAATCGCAACATGCAGGTCGCAAGGCCAATCACAGAGCGCGTCCGCTGAGCCCGCTACAAAGTCACCGATCTATGCTGTCAGCTCCGTGCGCCAGAGCCGCAGGCCGTCACATGACGATATCATGGAATACATCTTTCCTTACGCTGGGGATATTCGCCATGCCGATGTGCCCGTCGCATCGTCGGATGGCGGGCGAGCAGGAAACCGCCCACGGCCAAGAGCAGCGCATCCTCCACATCGACGCCAAGATATCGGACCGTGTTCTCGATCTTGGAATAATTGTTAAAGATGTCATCCGAGCCGCCGAATGAAAGTTCTTCACCGGAAATTTTACACCAGCTGTCCGTAGATGGACGCTCCCACCGAACTGGTCGGGAACTGGAAGCCGCATCGATGCCTTCGCCGTAAAGCTCTATATGAAGCAGGAAGTGAGTCTTGACGTCCCTACTCGCACCCAGCGGTATTTACGTGCCGAAGGCAAATGCTCATGATGGAGGCTTTAGCATGACTCGGAAGACAGCACTTGTAACCGGCGCGGCGCGCGGGATTGGCCTTGCCACGACCAAACTCTTCCTGCGCGACCGCTGGCAGGTGGCCATGATTGACCGCGATGCACGGGCGCTCGAAGATGCTGCCTCTGGTCTCAACCATGTGCTCCCGATCGTCTGCGATGTTTCGCAGCCGGACGCTGTGCAAGCTGCAATCAGCGAAGTTCAGGGGAGCTGGGGCAGCATTGATGCGCTGGTCAACAATGCGGGCGTCGCCGATTTCGGCCCCATCGAGGAGACGGATTTCGCCAGATGGCGTCGGGTGATGGAAACCAATCTCGACGGCGTCTTCCTCATGTCACAAGCCGCAACGCCGGCGCTGAAGAAGTCGAAGGGCTCCATCGTCAACATCGCCTCGATCTCCGCGCTGCGCGCTTCCACGTTGCGCGTTGCCTATGGCACCTCGAAAGCTGCGGTGATCCATCTTACCAAGCAGCAGGCGGCCGAACTCGGCGAGTATGGCATCCGTGCCAATTGCGTTTGCCC
>SCRB01000604.1 GCA_004299545.1 Rhizobiaceae bacterium | reverse complement strand
TGAAGGCCGTGCTCGACAAGGTCTTCGGCAATCTGCCGGAAAAAGCGGAACTGACGTCGGTACCGGACATCCAGCCGAAACTCGGACAGACCGTCACTGTCAGCTATCCCCTGCCGCAGACGACGCTGCAACTCGTCTATCCCGGCGTAAAACGCGATGCACCCGACTTCTTCGCCGCCTATATGATGAACCAGATCCTCGGCGGCGGTACTTTTTCGTCCTGGCTGTTCCATGAGGTACGGGAAACGCGGGGACTGGCCTACGGGGTCAGTTCGGACCTGATCGATTACCGCCATGCCGACGCGCTCGTCATCGGCACGGCAACGCGCAGCGAAAGTGCCCCCGAAACGCTTCAGGTCATCCAAGAGCAGGTGAAGAAGATGATCGACGAGGGGCCGAGCGAGGCGGAACTCGATGCGGCGAAGAAATATGTCGTCGGCGCCTTCGCGATCGCCAATCTCGATTCCTCGATTTCGATCGCACGCACGCTGATCGGGCTCGAAATCAACCATCTCGGCATCGACTATATCCAAAAACGCGAAGGGCTGATCGACCGGGTAACGCTCGATCAGGTCAAGGCCGCGGCAAAAAAGTTGCTATCGGCCAAGCCGGCGCTGCTGATCGTGGGAAAACCGTTCGATCCGGACAAGCTGCCCGGGAACAAGGGCTGATAGATGGGAAGGGCCATAGACGCCAATTCGCGCGCGGCATCACCCCACCCGCCTCGTGGAGCCTGTCCTCTGGTCGGCCAAAGGCCGAACCCCGGGGCTCGGCACCCTCCCTTGCGGACAGGGAAAGGCGCCGCCGCCTCTTTCCTCCACCTTCGAGGGGGAGGTGCCCCGAAGGGGTGGAGGGGGTGCGTCCGATACGGATAAGTCGATCTTAGAGCATGATCCGGAAAAGTGGACACCGGTTTTCCGAAAAGATCATGCTCAGACAAAGAGATAAGAGCATGACGCGATTCAACCTGATCGCATCGTGCTCTAACGGCCGATGATATAATCCGCCGCGACCGCAGTGCGGCCGATCAGAAAGGCCACCAGTCGTTCTTCCTCTTGATCTGGGCGGCCTTCTTCGCGTCGCGCTCCTTCTTCCATTCGGGCTTGCCGAGTTCGCCGACGGGCGCGCTCGCGGCCGGCTCGCGATAGGTCAGAGGCGGTTCGCTCAGATATTTGCGCTCGGTGGCGCTGCCCTGCATGTTTTCGGCCATACGGCGCTTGAATTCCGCGCTCTGCTCCTTCGATGACTTGAAGTCGCCCATGACGATGGGGTCGCCCTTAGTGCGCACAACGACTTCGGTGGGCTGGCCACTGCCCGCGCGGGGCTTCCACCCGGACGGATTGCCTTCGTCGGCCGACTGATCGTAGGGAACCGGATCGCCCGCCGTGCGGCGCACCGCAGTGGGCTTCCCCGTATCCGGCGCCACATGCGGGTCGTAGCTGCCGCTCGATTTGTTGAGGTCAGCGGCCAACCTTACATTCCGGCGCCGCTCCTCCGGCGATTCGGGCCAGTTCGGATTGTTCGCATTGGCGATGTCGTTCTGCGGCGGCGGCAGGACATCCGTGGAAGCAGGCTTCACCAAAGGCGCACGCGGCGCGTATTTGATCGGCGGCTTTTTATCCTGCAGGGAGCCGATCGGAACGATGTTGCTGACATCGTCGAGAAGCTGGACGTCCGACGGCTTGTCCGTGCCGTAGGTCGGCGCGCCCATGCAACCGGCCAGCCAGATGCAGGAACCGGCCACAGAGGCGGCGAGTGCCGCCGAGCGCGCTTTACGCGAGAATCCCACTATAGAATCGCCTCTCACCAGATGACATAAGTCCTGTACGCCATCGACCGCCCTATTGCCGAAAAATCCGGCGATAACATGGCGTCGGAACCCGGTTCTTCTAGCCTATCGTGCATGCGAGAGCAACGCGCGCCCGATCAAAGCCGCCCCAGCGCCTCCAGTTCGCGCAAAGAGCCCGCATCCCGTGCCGAAACGTCGGGGAAACGCGAGTCGGCGCCCACATCGTCGGTATAGCGCCAGGAACGGGCGCATTTTCGTCCCGTTGCCGGTGCAAAGACAACGCCGATCCCCTCCACGTCGTCCAATCGGAAGGCTCCCGCCGGCGGTTCCCCTCGTGAAACGGTGATGCCGCTGGTGATGCACACTTCCGCCATGTCCACATCGGCGATCGCCGCCGCGAGGTCCTGATTGGAGACATGGACGACCGGAGCCGCCTCAAGCGAAGAACCGATCGTCTTCTTCGCGCGCTCGATTTCGAGAGCGCCCGTCACCACGCGGCGCACGTCGCGCACATTGTCCCACTTTGCGGCAAGCGCGTCGTTGCGCCACTCGCCGGGTAGAGAGGGAAACTGCTCCAGATGGATGGAAGCGGCCTCCGGATACCGGTCGAGCCAGGCTTCCTCCATGGTGAAGGGCAGCATCGGCGCCAGCCACTTCACCAGACAGTCGAAGATCAGGCGCACGACGTTGACGGCGGATTTGCGCCTGACGCTCGACGGCGCGTCGCAGTAAAGCGCGTCCTTGCGGACATCGAAATAGAAGGCCGAGAGATCGACGACGGTGAAGTCGATCAGGGCCTTGGTGATACGCTTGAAATCGAAGGCGTCGTAGCCCTTGCGCACCAGTTCGTCCAATTCGGACAGGCGGTGGAGCATCAGCCGCTCCAGTTCCGGCATGTCCGCCAGCGGAATATCCTCGCCATCGTCATGGGCGAGCGTGCCGAGCATCCAGCGGACGGTGTTCCGGAGCTTGCGGTAGGCGTCGATATTGGTCTGCAGGATGTTTTTGCCGAGCCGCTGGTCCTCCCAATAGTCGGTCGTCATTACCCACAGGCGCAATATGTCGGCGCCGGATTTCGCCATCACGTCCTGCGGCACGACCGTGTTGCCAAGCGATTTCGACATCTTGCGGCCGTCCTCGTCCATGGTGAAGCCATGGGTGATGACGGCGTCGTAGGGCGCGCGGCCGCGCGTGCCGCAGCTTTCCAGCAGCGAGGAATGGAACCAGCCGCGATGCTGGTCCGAGCCTTCGAGATAGACGTCCGCCGGCCATTTGAGATCGGGCCGGTCCTCCAGCGTGAAAGTATGCGTCGAGCCGGAATCGAACCAGACGTCGAGGATGTCCTTGACCATGATCCACGGTTCGTCAGCGCGGGGACCAAGGAAGCGCTCGCGCGCGCCTTCGGCGAACCAGGCGTCGGCGCCTTCCTTCTCGAAAGCGTCCAGGATACGGGCGTTGACCGCCTCGTCCTTCAGCACCTCGCCCTTGTCGTCGGCGAAAACACAGATCGGCACGCCCCATGCGCGCTGGCGCGACAGCACCCAGTCGGGCCGCTCCTCGATCATGGCGCGCAGCCGCGTCTGGCCGGCCGCCGGGACGAAGCGCGTCGCATCGATCGCGGCAAGGGCGCGGTTGCGCAATGTATCCACCACTTGCATTCCATTTGGCGTAACCAATTCCAGTTCATCCAGATCCTTGTCCATATGGACGAACCATTGCGGGGTGTTGCGAAAGATGACCGGCTTCTTGGAGCGCCATGAATGCGGATAGGAATGCTTCAGCCTGCCACGCGCGAAAAGCATGTTGCGCTCGATCAATGCGTCGATGACGGCCTTGTTGGCGTCGCCTTTCTTGCCGTTGTCGTCGATGACGCGCGCCGGGCCGCCCGGCCTATCCGGGCCGAAGCCGGGGGCATCGGCGGTGAGATAACCGGC
>SCRB01000603.1 GCA_004299545.1 Rhizobiaceae bacterium | reverse complement strand
GTTTCTGCGGGGCGCGTCGTCGGCCGAAGAGCTATTTGCTCAGGCCGCCACAATGGGCATCGAGGCGCTTGGCATCGTCGACCGCAATTCTCTTGCCGGCATTGTTCGCGCTTATGAAGCGGCGCGAACCACCGGCGTCCGCCTCGTTGTCGGTTGCCGGCTGGATCTCGCGGACGGCATGTCGGTACTGGTCTACCCGACCGACCGGCCGGCCTATGCCCGCCTCTGCCGCGTGCTGTCCTCGGCAAGAAGCGCGCCGGCAAGGGAAAGTGCCATCTCGAATGGCAGGATCTCGCCGCCTATAGCGATGGCCTGATCGCCATCCTCGTGCCCGACATTGCCGACGAGATCTGCGCGCTGCAGTTGCGGCGCCTGCGTGAGGTGTTTTCCGATCGTGCCTATATGGCCCTGACCTTGCGTCGCCGGCCGAACGATCAGCTGCGGTTGTGGGAACTGTTGAACCTGGCGGCCGCGTCCCTTGTGCCGACCGTCGTCACCAATGACGTTCTGTTCCATGAGCCTGCCCGCCAGATGATGCAGGATGTGGCCACCGCCATCCGCCACAACGTCACCATCGACGAGCTCGGGTACCGGCGCGAGCGGTTCGCCGACCGCTACCTGAAAACACCCGAGGAGATGTACCGCCTGTTTGCCCGCTATCCGGAAGCGCTTACCCGTACCGCCGAGATCATGGATCGGTGCAAGTTCTCGCTCGACGAACTGGCTTACCAGTACCCGGAAGAAAAGCTCTATCCGGAACTCACGCCACAGCAGGCGCTTGAAAAGCTCACCTGGGAGGGCGCGGCCGAGCGCTATCCGGAGGGCCTGCCGGACAAGGTCAGGGCCAATCTGCAGCACGAGCTGCGCCTTATCGAAAAGCTCGAATACGCACCCTATTTTTTGACCGTGAACTCGATCGTGAGGTTCGCACGCTCCAAAGAAATCCTGTGTCAGGGCAGGGGATCGGCGGCCAACAGCGCTGTCTGCTATGTGCTCGGCGTGACCGCGGTCGACCCCGATCGAAACGATCTGCTCTTCGAAAGATTCGTCAGCGAGGAGCGGCGCGAGCCGCCCGACATCGATGTCGATTTCGAACACGAGCGGCGCGAGGAGGTCATCCAATGGGTCTACGAGACCTATGGTCGTGACCGCGCAGCACTTTGCTCGACCGTCATCCGCTACCGCGCCAAGGGCGCGATCAGAGATGTGGGCAAGGCGCTCGGCCTTCCGGAAGACGTGACCAAAACGCTTTCCTCCCAGGTCTGGGGCTGGTCGGAAGGCGTCGAGGCCAGGCACGCCGAGAGCGTCAATCTCAACATGGGCGACCGTCGCCTTCGCCTGGCGCTGGAACTCGCGCATCAGCTTGTCGGCACGCCGCGGCATCTCAGCCAGCATCCCGGCGGGTTCGTCTTGACGCGCGACCGGCTGGACGAACTGGTGCCGATCGAACCAGCAGCGATGGAAGATCGACAGGTCATTGAATTCGACAAGGACGACATCGACGTCCTCAAATTCATGAAGATCGACGTGCTGGCGCTCGGCATGCTGTCCTGCATGCGCCGCGCTTTCGACCTGCTCGCCGAGCACAAGGAAATCCGGCTTGATCTCGCGACGATCCCGCCGGAGGATCCACGCACCTATGCCATGATCCGCAAGGCCGACACGTTAGGCACATTCCAGATCGAATCCCGCGCTCAGATGGCCATGCTGCCGCGCATTCGCCCGAGGACCTTCTATGACCTGGTCGTCGAGGTGGCGATCGTGCGCCCTGGCCCAATTCAGGGCGATATGGTCCATCCTTATCTGCGTCGGCGCGAGGGCAAGGAGGACGTGAGCTATCCTAAGCCGGAACTGGAGGC
>SCRB01000602.1 GCA_004299545.1 Rhizobiaceae bacterium | reverse complement strand
AGGGGCTGGCGGGCCTCAAGGTGCTCTATATTTCGGGCAGCGTCTACGACCTTCAGTACATCCAGCAGACCAACGTGCTCGGCGATTCAGATCAGGTGGCGCTGGCGCTGAACGCCGCGCATCCGGAGATCGGCGGCGACTGGTCGATCACCACCGGTTCCAACGCGCTGGTCAATTCGGCGCGGATTGTCGATGTCGATCCGGCGGCCAAGACCTATGCCGGCGGCGACCACTATTCGGATGAGCTTCTGGTCCAGACCGACATCATCCGCACGGACCATGTGATGGAGCACGCGAACGCCGATCACCTGGTCAACGAGGCCGTGGCGTTCCTCAGCGACGACATGATCGCGCCGCATCCCGAGGATGCCGTCTCTCATCTGAAAAATCCCGGCGATGTCCACCCCGGATACAGCGACATCATGCAAACGGTAACGTCCTGATATTTTTGGGGGCTGCCATGAACGAACGGGCGAAGGTGAACACGCGGACGGCGGTCGAGGCCGGCGATGCGGCATCCGGCCGTGCCGACCCCGGCGGCACGACACGCAAGAAGGCTGCGCTTCTCGATCTCGATCGCGCCTTCGACAGCTTTATGGTGGAAGTCGATCAGGCCGCCTCCGACCTGCGCAGGACGGCGCGGCCGATCTGGTTCCGTCCGGTGGGAACGGATGGCGCGGAGGCTTCGGCATCCGCCTGCGATGGCCGGGAAAAGCCGGAGCGTGCGGCCGAAGAGATCCTCGCGCCGGACCGCCCGGACGCGGCTCTGGCGAAGGAAACGGCCGCACCGGGCAGCCTCAAATCGGTAGATGCCGACAGCGGCCCGGTCAAGGTGGAGCCGCATCCCGCCGCCGCGGCGCCGAGACAAGACCGTCAGCGGACGGAGAGCGTCGGCGGCGACGTCTTTCACCGGCGCCTCGGCCCGGTCAACCTCGCCGACAATCTCCAGTCCGGAATACGCGCGGTCAGGCGCAACCTCATCATCGTCATGGGCTTCACGCTCGCGACCAATGTGCTGGTGCTGGCCATCCCGGTCTATCTCTTCCAGATATCCGACCGGGTGCTGACGAGCCGGTCCATCGACACATTGGTGATGTTGACGATTCTGATCGCCGGCGCGGTGATCCTCAATGCCGTGCTCGACGCCATCCGCCGCTTCATCCTGATGCGCACGGCGGTCGAGGTGGCGGCTCAACTCGGCGCCCCCATCCTCGGCGCGGCTGCCCGCGCCTCGCTCAACAGCAACGGCCGCGAGTACCAGACGCTCGGCGACCTGCAGCAATTGCGCGGCTTCCTCGTGTCGGGCACGCTTCTTTCATTCCTCGACGCGCCGCTGACGCCGCTTTTCATGCTGGCGGTGTTCCTGGTGCATCCGCATCTCGGCATCATCGCCGTGATTGCGGCGCTCTTGCTGCTGGTGATCGCCTTCGTCAACCAGAAGATGACGGCGGTTTCGTTCCATGAGGCCAACAATTTCCAGAGCCGGGCCAATTTGCATCTCGATTCGATGGCGCGCAATTCGCAGATCATCAACGCGCTGGCGATGATCCCGGAGGCGGTGAAGATCTGGGGCCAGGACACGGCGGGATCGCTGAAGGCGCAGGTGCTGGCGCAGGACCGCAACGTCATTTCCGCCTCGGTCTCTAAGGCCGTCCGCCTGCTGGCGCAGGTCGCCATGCTGGGCTGGGGCGCCTATCTTTCGCTCGAGGGCGAACTCACCGGCGGCATGGTGATCGCCGCCTCGATCATCGCCGGCCGTGCGCTCGCCCCCGTGGAGGGCGCGATCGAGGGCTGGCACCAGTTCATCAACACCCGCGCCGCCTATGAGCGGATTTCGACGCTCCTCAAATCCTCGCCGCTCAACTTCGAGCGGCTGAAACTGCCGAGGCCCCAGGGGCGGCTCGACGTGGAGCGCCTGCTCTTCGTGCCGCAGGGAACCAAGCGGGTGGTGCTGAACGGCATTTCGTTCACGCTCGCGCCGGGAGAATCGCTTGCCGTCATCGGCGATTCCGGAGCGGGCAAGACGACACTCGGCAAGATGCTGGTCGGCTCGCTCCTGCCGACGTCGGGCAATGTGAGGCTCGACCTGATGGACCTGCGCAACTGGGACCAGCGCCAGTTCGGCGAGAATATCGGTTACCTGCCGCAGGACGTGCAACTCTTCCCCGGCACCATCAAGGCCAATATCGGCCGCATGCGCGACGACGCCGGCGACGACGCCATCTACAAGGCGGCCATGCTGGCCGACGTCCACGAACTGATCTCGACCTTTCCGCAAGGCTATGAAACCACCGTCGCCGCCGACGGCTCGCCGCTCTCGGGCGGGCAGAAGCAGCGCATCGCGCTGGCGCGCGCCTTTTTCGGCAATCCGCGCCTGGTGGTGCTTGACGAACCCAACTCCAATCTCGATGGCTCGGGCGATGCGGCCCTGCTGCGCGCGCTTTCCCACGCCAGGCAGGAAAAGATCACGGTCATCACCATCACGCAGCGGCCGTCGCTCTTGAATTGCGTCGACAAGATCCTGCTTCTCTCCAACGGCACGGTCTCTATGTTCGGCTCCCGGCAGGACGTGCTCAAGGCGCTCGCCCCGCTCAACGCGGCGAAAACCGGTCCCGCCGTGACGGCGCAAACGGCACAGGTCGCGTGATGGCCACCAGTATCGCCGAGGTCCACGACATAGAGTGGTACAATCAGGTGCCGCGTTCGATCCGCAGGCACGTGCTCGCCGGCACGGTCCTGATGGTTCTGGCGTTCGGCGGCTTCGGCACATGGGCGGCGACGGCGCCGCTAGCCGCCGCTGTGATCAGTGCGGGCAGCTTCGTCGCGACCGGCGAGAACAAGGTCGTCCAGCACCTTGAAGGCGGGATCATTCAGGAGATCCTCGTCAGCGAAGGCGACCACGTCACCGCCAACCAGCCGCTGATACGGCTCGACGGCATCGCCGCCCAGGTGAAGCAGCGGCAGCTTTTCCTGCGTCAGGCGCGGCTGGAGGCCAACGCCGCGCGCCTTTCGGCCGAGATCGACGACAAGCCCGACATCGCCTTTCCGCGCATCATCACCGACAACAGGGACGATAACGACATCAGTTCGATCGTTGACGGGCAGGTTGCGAGCTTCCGGTCGGCACAGGCACGAAAGCAGAGCGAGATCGGCCTGCTCGAGCAGAATATCGAATCGCTGAAGTTCCGGGCGGAAGGCTTCCGCAAGCAGAGCGTGTCCATGGTCGAACAGCTCGCCTTCCTGCAGCAGGAGAGCGCGGGAAAAACAAAGCTTCTCGAAGAAGGACTCATCCGCAGGCCGGAGGTCAACGCGATCCAGCGGGCGATCGCCGATGCGCAAGGCCAGATCGGCCGGCTCGACGCGGAAGTCATGGAGACGAACGCGCAGATCGAGAAATACCGCCAGCAGATCAACCAGACCGTCACCGAACTGAACCAGAAGGCGCTCGACGAACTGCAAAGCAGCCAGGGCGAACTCGACGGCGTGCGCCAGGAAGGCCGGCAGGCGAAGAACGTCATGCGGCGCTCGACGATAAACGCACCGGTGTCGGGAACCGTGGTGCGGATGTATTACCACACCTCCGGCGGCGTCATCGAAAGCGGCAAGAAGATCCTCGAGATCCTGCCCGCCAACGTCCCGCTCATCATCGAAACGCAGATCCAGCGCAAGGACATCGATGCGGTGAAGCCCGGCCAGAAGGCAACGATCCGGCTGGTGGCGCTCAACCGGCGCACCACCCCGGTGCTCTACGGGGATGTCTATTATGTCTCCGCCGACGCACTGTCGGACGCGGCCATCCCGAACACGGAGGTCTATCTGGCACGCATCCGGCTGCCGGCGAGCGAGCTTTCCCGCATTCCGGGCTTCACCGCCACCCCCGGCATGCCGGTCGAGGTGATGATAGAGACGGCGGAGCGCACCTTCCTCGATTACCTGACGAAGCCGATCCGGGAAAGCATGTCACGGGCCTTCACCGAACGATAGGTAGGCTGCACCCATAGCGCATCCTGCGATCGGGATGACAAGGAGGCGGGCAGCGACCATCACCGAACGACGCGAAAAGACTGCGTGACATCCCCGGCTTTTTCATGCCCTCTTCTCCTGGGGAGACGCGGTCGAATTCCTCAGGATGAACCGGGTTGGAAGGTGGATCGTTTGCGGGTCGCCGGATGCTACGCCCCTGATCCTATCGATCAGCATTCCTGCCGCGATGCGACCCATTTCGTTCAGGCTCCAGGTTACGGTGCTGATCGAGGGCGTTGCATATCGGGCCAGGTCGGTATCACCGATACATACCAGTGAGACGTCATGCGGATACTGCATGTGCGTGCTCGCCAGCGCCTCCATGACGCTCGCCAGCATATGCGTCCCCATCGTTATGATCGCGGTGGGTCGGTCGGGCCTTTTCAGCAGTTCGTAGACGTCGCTGAAGGCGAAGCTCGTCGCCTGGTTTTGTGGCCGGAGCAAAGCCCGGTCGATCGGTATACATGCTTCGATATGAGCCTGCTCATAGCCGGCAAGTCTTTCCGCGCTCGGCAGGAGATTTATGCGCCCGGTCAGCAAGGCGATGCGGCGATGGCCGAGCCCGATGAGATGTCGTGTGGCCTCCAGCCCTCCCCCACGGTGGTCGCTTCGTACAGACGAGGCGTTCGGCAAATCCCGATCGACAGTCACGCATGGGATTTCAAGATTGGCCAGACCGTCCCTGAAGGCAGGCTGGTCATTGTGGCCCGCAAGCAGCAGCAACCCGTCCATCCGCCGCCGGCGAACGATCGAGAGGAGCGCCGTCTCACGCTCGGCTTCATATCTTGTAGTGCCGAGCACCATGACGTAACCGGCGCGCTGAAGCTCTTCCTCGGCGCCGTTGAGGATGTCTCCATAGAGCGGGTTGGAAATATCCGAAACCAGGCAACCTACGGTGTTGGTTGCTCCGGAGCGCATCGACTGGGCGGTGTAGTCAGGCTCGAAGCCAAGCGAGCTGACCGCGCGCATAATCTTCTTTTGCAACAGGGCGCTGGTATACGGCTCGCCATTCAAAACCCGGCTGACACTGCTCACCGACACGCCGGCTTTGGCCGCTACATCCTTGATTGTCGGTCGACGTGGTTGGTTCCAGTCGTTCTCGCCGTCGGGGTCACGCTTTTTCATCCTCTTGGCCAAAAATTCTTCGCTCCGTTCATATATGGGAGAACGATATTAGAAGCCGCCCCTTCATCAGCGGCACGGATCTACCTGCGCGTAACCGGATTACCTAAATGTCATGATGTATCTATAATTTCAAATTTAAAATCAATCAATTATGAAATTCCAACGGCCACATTGCCCAGAAGGGCGTCCACAAAAATGTAGGAAGCAACCGGGTATTGACTATCGGTTAAATAAGGTATTTTCTGGAAACGTTTCCATATACAGGGACGGGATTATGACAGACCGATTGCGTGGGAAGATTGCGCTGGTTTTGGGAGCGGGAAGCTCTGCCGGGGAGGGCGGTCTCAGCAATGGCGAGGCGGTCGCTCTTTATTTCGCGCGGGAGGGCGCTTCAGTCGTCTGTGCGGATCTGCGGCTTGAGGGGGCGGAAAGCATATGCCGCCGGATTCAGGAAAATGGCGGCATCGCGCACGCGATCCAATGCAATGTCACGCGCTCCGACGACATTCGGCAGGCTGTCTCCGCTGCGGTTCGGGAATACGGGCGCCTGGACATCCTGCACAACAATGTCGGGACAGAGCAACTGGGCGGCCCGGTGGAGACCGAAGAGGCTGATTGGGACCGGGTGCACGAGGTCAACCTGAAAAGCGTGTTTCTGGCCTACAAACACGCGATCCCAGTGATGGAAAGGCAGGGCGGCGGTTCCATCATCAATGTGTCCTCCACGGCAAG
>SCRB01000063.1 GCA_004299545.1 Rhizobiaceae bacterium | reverse complement strand
CGCTGGCGGGCAATTACGACACCATCATTGCGCCGGCCACGACCATGGCGAAGAACGTCATACCGCGGATCGCGGCGCTGCTCGACGTCATGCAGGTGTCGGAGATCATCGAGGTCGTGTCGCCCGACACGTTCAAGCGGCCGATCTATGCCGGCAACGCCATCCAGACGGTGCAGGCGACCGATCCGAAGAAGGTCGTCACCGTCAGGACCGCTTCCTTCCAGTCCGCCCCCGAAGGCGGCTCGGCTGCGGTCGAGACGGTCAATGCCGCCGCCGATCCCGGCCTTTCGACCTTTGTCGAGAACCGGCTGTCGGGGAGCGATCGTCCGGAACTGACCTCGGCGAAGATCATCATCTCGGGCGGCCGCGCGCTCGGCTCCGCGGAGAAGTTCCAGGAAGTCATCCTGCCGGTCGCCGACAAGCTCGGCGCGGCGGTCGGTGCTTCCCGTGCCGCCGTCGACGCCGGCTATGCGCCGAACGACTGGCAGGTCGGTCAGACCGGAAAGGTCGTGGCACCCGACCTCTACATAGCCTGCGGCATATCCGGCGCCATCCAGCACCTTGCCGGCATGAAGGACTCAAAGGTCATCGTCGCCATCAACAAGGACGAGGAAGCACCGATCTTCCAGGTCGCCGATTACGGCATCGTCGGCGACCTCTTCGTCATCCTGCCGGAACTTCAAAAGGCGCTTTGACTTTCCGATGGACCGGCTGCAAAGTCCTAGGGTAGGGTAGAAGAATTCGGGCGGGGTGGACTAAGTCGCCCCGCTCTTTTAATTTGCACTGCAATAGGCTTTAATTTGCATTGCAGCAAAGATCGTGCGGCGCGTTCAACCGCGAAGAGGCAGGCGTAGGGATGAGTTCAATCAAGACCGTCGGAGTGATCGGCGCGGGCCAAATGGGCTCCGGCATCGCTCATGTGACTGCGCTCGCGGGATATGATGTCCTCCTCTACGATGTCTCGAGCGCGCGGATTGAACACGGCATCGCTACCGTCAACGGCAATATGGCAAGGCAGGTCGCCTCCGGGAAGCTGGAAGAAAAGGTGCGTCAGGCGGCGATGGCGCGTATCGACGAGGCGGCGGACATGATGAAGCTCGCCACCGCCGATCTGGTGATCGAGGCGGCTACCGAAGACGAGACGATCAAGCGAAAGATCTACGCGCAGATCTGCCCTGTCCTCAATCCCGAGGCGATCCTCGCGACGAATACTTCCTCGATCTCGATTACCCGCCTCGCTTCTCAGACGGATCGTCCCGAACGCTTCATAGGCATCCATTTCATGAACCCGGTGCCGCTGATGAAGCTCGTGGAACTGGTGCGTGGCATCGCCACGGTCGATACGACATTCGAATTGGCCAAGGGCTTCGTCACCAGCCTCGACAAGACGATCACCGTAGCGGAAGATTTCCCTGCCTTCATCGTCAATCGCATTCTCCTGCCGATGATCAACGAGGCGATCTACACGCTTTATGAGGGCGTCGGCACCGTAGAGGCGATCGACACCGCCATGCGGCTCGGCGCCAATCATCCGATGGGGCCGCTTCAGCTCGCGGATTTCATCGGCCTTGATACCTGCCTTTCGATCATGCAGGTCCTGCATGACGGGCTGTCCGACACCAAATATCGGCCTTGTCCGCTTCTGGTGAAATATGTCGAGGCCGGCTGGCTGGGACGCAAGACGCAGCGGGGTTTCTACGACTATCGCGGGGAAGTTCCGGTGCCGACCCGCTGAGAGCGGATCAGCTTTCGCCGTCCCGTCAAAGGGCGAGCTTCTGGTTTTCGCCCGGATCGGATTTGCGGCAATTGGCCATGCTCTCCAGCATATCCCAGCTTGCCGTCGCCCTTTTCTCAGAACAATCCCAATATTCGGCGCTTTCCGGCGTGAAGACGAGGGGGATGGCGCGCGCCCTTTCTCCGATCCATGCGTCGAATTCCTCTCCCCAGAAGGCGTCGACGGCCTCGGCATGGTTGGAAAGCCGGATTTTCCCCGCAAGCGAAACCCACATCCCCTCGCGAGTGGAGGAGAAAACGACATTCGCCTCGGGGCAAGTCTTGATCTCGTCGATCTTCTCGGCATCCGCCGTGGTCAAAAACAGGATCGTTTCCCTGCGGCCCTCGAAAAACGGCTTCATCGGCCGCGACCGCAGCCGGTCCCCGGACCGCGTAACGAGCACGCATACGTCGAATTCCCGAATATCTTCCCACAATTCCCGAGGCGACTTCCGCATTATCCGCTGTTCTCCGCTCGCAATGCCCGGCGCCGATTCGCTCTTGCGCATACTTTGTGGCGCAAGAAAGGTCGCAACCCCTGCCAGCGTTTCGGCAACGGGCGGCAAACGTATGGACTTCCTCCATGTTCCGGTATCATCCGGAAAGAGAGATCACTTTTGCTTACGGGCAGAGGGACGTTAAGGAGAGGGATTCAGCTTCCGGCGACGTCGATGAGGTGCCCCGCATCTTCGCTCGCCCAGGCGGCGGGACCGTTCATATGTGCAAGCAGGCAACCGTCCTTGGCGACAATGAGGGATACTGGCAGGCCGAGCGCCAGCCCCTGCTTTTTCAGGTTGTTGAACACTTCAAGTGTGTCGTCGCGGTAGAGCTTGAGCGATTTCACGCCCGTTTCGGAAAAGAATTTTTTCGGCTTCTCGTCGCTACCGGTATCGACATTGACGGCGACGACCTGGAAACCAGGGTTTCCTTTCTCTGCCTGCAGGTGATCAAGCTCCGGCATTTCGGCGCGAC
This sequence comes from Rhizobiaceae bacterium, assembly GCA_004299545.1. GTDB lineage: Bacteria > Pseudomonadota > Alphaproteobacteria > Rhizobiales > Rhizobiaceae > Mesorhizobium_L. Next base: position 2,812 of record SCRB01000063.1, on the reverse strand, counting down.
AGGGCGCGCACCATGTCGCCCAGACGTTCAGCAGGACCGTCTTCCCCTTGAAAGCGCCGAGCGTGGTGGGTTTCCCGTCGGGCCCGTTGAAGGCGAGGCCCGAAAGCGCGATCGGCGGGTCGGCGGGCGACATCGCCGCCAGTTGTCCCGTCGCCGCGGCGCCCACCGCCTTGGCCTTGGCAACATCGCCGGAACATTGCGCCGTGCCACCGATGGAGGCGGTGGTGTCGGCATTGTTGCCAGAGCCCCGTTCCGTCACGTATAGGGCAATCCCGCCGGCAATGACGACGGCCGCGACGATTGCCGCGGTGAGACGCATCGCCGGTGAGGTTTTTCTGCCTTCTGCCATTTAAATTTTCTCCTCGAAGCCGGTAAATATCATGAGCGACAAAAAGGCCAGCAATGAGATGTGGGGCGGACGTTTTGCCTCGGGTCCCGCGGCGATCATGGAAGCCATCAACGCCTCGATCGGTTTCGACAGGAAACTTTACGCCCAGGACATCCGCGGCTCACTCGCGCATGCAGCCATGCTCGCCGAAACCGGCATCATTTCGGCGCAAGATAGCGAAAAGATCGCTGCCGGTCTGAACACGATTTTGTCAGAGATCGAATCCAGGAAGTTCGCTTTTTCCACGCGGCTGGAGGACATCCACATGAATGTCGAGGCGCGCCTGGCCGAACTGATCGGACCGGCTGCGGGAAGGCTCCATACGGCGCGCTCGCGCAACGACCAGGTGGCTGTCGATTTCCGTCTTTGGGTCAAGGAAGAAACGCGGAAGGCCGGCGCGGCGCTGGAAAGGCTGATAGCGGCCCTCGTCGCTCGCGCGGAGGAACATGCGGCGACCGTGATGCCCGGCTTCACGCATCTCCAGTCGGCGCAGCCCGTCACTTTCGGCCATCATCTGATGGCCTATGTCGAGATGTTCGGCCGCGACCTGTCGCGCGTCACCGATGCGGTCCGGCGCATGGACGAAAGCCCGCTCGGCGCCGCTGCCCTTGCCGGCACGAGCTTTCCGATCGACCGGCACAGGACGGCCGCGGCGCTCGGCTTCCGCGAGCCGACGCGCAATTCGATCGATTCGGTCTCCGACCGCGATTTCGCCCTCGATTTCCTCTCCGCCGCGGCGATCATTTCCGTCCACCTGTCGCGCATGGCGGAGGAAATCGTCATCTGGTCGACGCCGCAATTCGGCTTCGTCAAGCTCTCCGATTCCTTCTCCACCGGCTCCTCGATCATGCCGCAGAAGAAGAATCCGGATGCCGCGGAACTGATCCGCGCCAAGACGGGCCGCGTCAATGGCGACCTATTCGCGCTCCTGACGGTGATGAAGGGCCTGCCGCTCGCTTATTCGAAGGACATGCAGGAAGATAAGGAAGCGGTGTTCGACGCGGCGGAAACGATCGAACTCACGCTTGCCGCGATGACGGGCATGGTCGCGGACCTGACCGTCAACGACGCCGCGATGAAGAAAGCGGCGGGAAGCGGCTATTCGACGGCGACCGACCTTGCCGACTGGCTCGTCCGCGAGGCCGGCATCCCCTTCCGCGAAGCCCACCATGCGACCGGCCGTGCGGTGGCGTTGGCGGAAGAGAAGGGCTGTCCGCTGGAACGGCTTTCGCTCGAAGACCTCCGCTCCATTAATGGAGCGATAACCGCCGACGTGTTCTCGGTTCTCTCGGTACGCAATTCCGTCAAGAGCCGGTCCTCCTTCGGCGGCACCGCGCCGGCCGAGGTCCGTCGCCAGATCCGCTATTGGAAGAAGCGGCTGAAACAGGGTGCACAGCGCAAGAAACTTCGCTAAACAGACGGTCGGTTTATCACGAGGACAACCGGTTTGATGATGTCGCGCAGGTTTTGGGGGATGGCCGCGCTCCTGGCGGTGGCGATAACGATGACGGCCTGCGGCAGGCGCGCCGGTCTTGACACGCCCTATCAGGCGGCTGTTGACGCGCGTAAGGAAGCGCAGCAGGCGAAGAAGACGCCGCTGCCGCCGGAGCCGACGAAACCCCCGACGGACCGGCCGTTCATCCTCGACAAGCTCATAAAGTAACGGGCTCACTGGCGTTAAAGACGTGAACCATTTCCATTATCGCGACGGCGTTCTCCATGCCGAAGATGTGGCGGTGCCGGAGATCGCGGCGGCCGTCGGCACACCTTTCTATTGCTATTCCACCGCCACCTTGACCCGGCATTTCAAGGTTTTCGCAGACGCCTTTTCCGGTCTGGACACGCTCGTCTGCTATGCGATGAAGGCGAATTCCAACCAGGCCGTGATCCGCACGCTGGCAAGGCTCGGCGCCGGCGCCGACGTCGTCTCCGAGGGCGAATTACGCCGGGCGCTGGCCGCCGGTGTCGCGCCTGAAAGGATCGTCTTTTCCGGCGTCGGCAAGACGGCGGGGGAAATGGATTTTGCACTTGCCAGCGCCATCCATTGCTTCAACATCGAGTCCGAACCGGAGCTTGAACTGCTTTCGTCACGCGCCGTGGCCGTTGGCAAGACCGCGCCGGTGTCGCTGCGCATCAATCCCGACGTCGATGCCGGGACCCACGCCAAGATCGCGACAGGAAAGGCGGAGAATAAATTCGGCGTTCCGTGGCGCGAGACACGCCGCGTCTACGCCCGCGCGGGCACGCTTCCCGGCCTGAAGGTGGTCGGCGTCGACATGCACATCGGCAGCCAGATCACCGATCTCAAGCCTTTCGACGATGCTTTCGTGCGTCTGGCGGAACTTGTCGGCCTGCTTCGCTCCGACGGGCACGAGATACGCCATGTCGACGCCGGCGGCGGCCTCGGCATCCCCTACAGGAACG
>SCRB01000601.1 GCA_004299545.1 Rhizobiaceae bacterium | reverse complement strand
AATCCGCACCCGCTGAAAGGGGTCGATCTCGCCATCGCCCTTGCCCGGGCCTGTCCCGACATCCCGTTCGATTTCGTCGAGAGCTGGACGTTGTCGGAGGAGCAACGGACGGCTCTCATCCGAAACCTCGCGGGGCTTTCCAACGTCACCCTGCATGCGCGCACGGACGACATGCGCAAGTATTATGGACGCGCCCGCGTCGTTCTCGTTCCCAGCCGATGGGAAGAAACCTGGGGCCGCATCGCTTCGGAAGCGCATTACAGCGGCATTCCCCTTCTCGCCACGAAGATCGGCGGATTGGCCGAGGCTGTCGGACCGGGCGGTGTTCTCATGTCCCCGAATGCGAACCCGGCGGAATGGGCTGCGGCCCTGCGCTCCCTCTGGGGCGATCCGGTCCTCTATGAATCCCTTTCGAGGGCCGCGACCGCCTACGCCGAGCGCCCCCAGCTCGACCGCGCGCGCCAGATCGTCCGGATGGAGGAGATATTGACCGCAGCTGTCGCGCGATAGCCTTTCGTGGCACAGAACCGGGCGTCCGCCCTCGCCCCCCGCTACCGTGGAGGCGGCGGCGGGCTGGTGACGATCTCAAGCTTCAAGGTCAACCGCGCTATTTCTCCCATATCCCTGCGAACCGTGACGGTGACACTTGTTCTGTCTGCGGTCGCGGCCAGGTCGCTTGCCCACATAGCGAGGCTTTTCCTCGCTTCGGCAATCGCGGCCGCATCATCGGAGAGCTTCATACCGACCTTGTCGGGCGTGACCCTGCGGCCATCCAGAATATCGAAGTAATATCTAATCATAGTCTCGCGGCTGCTGCCTCCTTGCGGATGTCTGGTTGCACCATGAAGGTGGCAAAATTACCGGCGTCAAGCGTGATTCCAGTAAAGCGGGGAACGCTGACCGGTCAAACCGGGGCTTCACCAGGCGATGGACGACTATGCGACCGACCCGGTGCAGCTGGCTTCAGGAAATCTGTCCGAGGAACGCTCGGGTGCGCTCGTGCGTCGGATTGTTGAAAAATTCTTCCGGCGGAGCCATCTCTACGATCTCGCCCCGGTCCATGAAGATCACCCGGTCGGCAACGCTACGCGCGAAATTCATCTCGTGCGTCACGACCAGCATCGTCATGCCTTCATTGGCAAGGTCGATCATCGTGTCGAGCACTTCCTTGACCATCTCGGGATCGAGCGCCGAGGTCGGTTCGTCGAACAGCATCACTTTCGGGTTCATGCACAGGGCACGCGCGATCGCCACGCGCTGTTGCTGACCGCCGGAAAGCTGCGCCGGATATTTCTCCGCCTGCTCGGGAATGTGGACGCGTTCGAGATAGCGGCGTGCCGTCGCTTCGGCCTCCGCACGGCTGGCACGGCGCACCTTCATCGGCGCCAGCATGCAATTCTGCAGCACGGTCATATGGGGGAACAGGTTGAACTGCTGGAATACCATACCGACTTCGTGGCGGATGGCATCGATATTCTTACGCCCCGAAAGCTCGATGCCGTCGACGGTGATACGACCTTTCTGAATGACCTCGAGCTGGTTGATACAGCGGATAAGCGTCGATTTGCCGGAGCCGGAAGGCCCGCAAATGACAATACGCTCGCCGCCAGCAACCGTGAGGGTGATGTCCTTGAGGGCCTGGAAGGTGCCGTACCACTTGTCGACACCTTCCATCCTGACGGCAACGTCAACGTCTCTTCGCGGTGTATCCGTTTTCCCGTTCATGGAGCTGTTTGCCATCGCGAAGCCTTGCTGCCCTGTTACTGGGAACTCTTCTTGAGAATGGCCGGCATCGGCTCGCCGAGCCATTTCTGGTTGATCTTATCGAGTTTGCCATCCGACTTCGCTTTGTCGATGAACTGGTTGACCCAGGCAAGCAGATCCTTTTCGCCCGGCTTGACGGCGACGCCCTGCACCTGGCTCGAAAGCTCGAATTTCTTGTTGTACTTGCCGGGCGCCAGCTTCTGGATCGTCACATAGCAGACATTGGAACAGCCGAGCAGCGGCACCTGACCGGAGATCAGCGCCTGAAGCGCGGCTGCATCGGAATCGAAGCGCCTGATATTGGTCGATTTCGGCGCCACCTTGGTGACGGCGGTATCCTGGGTCGAGGCGCGGGCGACAGCGATGGTCTTGCCGGCGAGTTCCTCGGGCTTCGATATCTTCACGTCGTCCTTGCCGTAGACGCCGATGGTGATCGCGGCATAGGGCTCGGAGAAATCGACTTTCTTGGCGCGCGCCGGCGTGATCCCCAGCGAGGCGACGAGCAGGTCGACCTGCCCGCTGAGCAGATAGGGGATGCGGTTCGGCCCGGTCACCGGCACCAGCTGTAACTTGACGCCCATCTCCTCCGCCAGCGCTTTGGCCACATCGGCGTCGTAGCCGTCAGGCTTGTTCTGCTCGTTCATCAGGCCATAGGGCGGAAAATCGACGAGCATGCCGATCTTCACCGTTCCCTTCGACTTGATCGCCTGCAACGCATCGGCGGCCTGAGCCGCCATTGTTGTGAGCCCGGCCATGAGGCCGAGGCCGAGGAAAAGGGCCGCGCCCTTCTTCAATATGCTTGGCATTTGCTTCTCCCTGATCGATGCCGGCGGCGCCGGCGGACAGCCCTCAACGCGCGGTTGCTTGGGCGAATTTGCGCTCCAGCCGCCGTGCCGCAAGCGACAGGGGCCAGCACATGGCGAAGTAGATGGCGGCGACGATACTGAAGACGAGGAAGGGACGGAAGGTCACGCTGTCGATGATCTGCGCCTGGCGGGTGAGCTCGACGAAGCCGATGATCGAGGCAAGCGAGGTCTCCTTGAGCAGTTGTACGAGAAAGCCGACCGTCGGCGGCACCGCGATGCGCGCCGCCTGCGGCAGCACGACGCAACGCATGCGGTTGAAATAGCGCAGGCCGAGTGCCGTCGCCGCTTCGCTCTGGCCCGACGGCACGGCCTCGATGCAGCCGCGCCAGATCTCGCCGAGATAGGCGCTGGCATGCGCCGTCAGCGCGACCATCGCCGCGACCAGCGGGTTCACGCTGAAGCCGAGAATGGTCATGCCGAAATAAGCGAGGAAGAGCTGCATCAGGAGCGGCGTGCCCTGGAAGACGCGGATGAAGGCAATCGTCGCGACGCGCAGGACGCGACTGTCCGACGTCCTGAGGAGTGCCACGATCAATCCGCCGATGCCGCCGCCGACAAAAGCCATGACTGCCAGCACGATCGTCCAGCGGACGGCGAAGAGGATCAGCTCGAACTCGTTCCACCCGAATGGCCGGATCATGTCTTCGCCTCCTACCGGCTCAACGGATAGCGGAACGCCATCCGCTGGATGGCGGAAAAGAAGCCCGACAACACAGACGACATGACCAGGTACATCGCGGTGACGACCAGATACACCTCGAAGCTCGCGAAGGTTTCGGACTGGACGTCGTTACCGGCGGCGGCGAGGTCGGTCGCCGAGATGACGGAGACGACGCTCGAGGTCAGCATGAGGAAGATGAACTGGCTGGTGAGCGCTGGATAGACGGTCCGCAGCGCCGGCTTGAGAATGACGTAGCGGAAGATCTGCATCGGCTTCAGGCCGAGCGCGATACCGGCCTCGATCTGGCCTCGTTTGATCGATTCGATGCCGGCGCGGATGATCTCGGTGCCGTACGCGCCGACATTGACGGTGAGCGCGACCAGCGCCGCGGGATTGGGATCGAAAGCGACGCCGATGGAGGGGAGGCCGAAATAGATGAAGAAGATCTGGATCAGGAAGGGGGTATTGCGGATC
>SCRB01000600.1 GCA_004299545.1 Rhizobiaceae bacterium | reverse complement strand
ATGGAAGCGACACCCGCATCATCGCCGGCGGCCAGACACTTGGCCCGATGCTCAATATGCGCATCGTGACGCCGACGATATTGGTCGATATCAACCGGATCACCGATCTTCCAGCGATGACGGTTGGCGAACAAAAGATCAGCACGCCCGCCCTCGCCCGCCAGAGAGAAGTCCATGAAAGCGGCGCGGCCGCGAACGCCCTGCCGGTCCTGAGAAAAGCCCTATCCCATGTAGGTCATTTCCAGACCCGTACCCGCGGCACGATTTGCGGCTCGATTGCCCATGCGGACCCGACCGCCGAACTGCCGCTTCTCTTGCTTACATTGGGAGGATCGGTTTCGCTGGCATCGAAGAAACAGCGCCGAACGATCGGCGCGGCGGATTTCTTCCAGGGAGCTCTGACGACAGCGCGGCGGCCGGAAGAACTGATCGTGGGGGTGGATTGGCCGGTCACCCCTTCCCGGACGCGATACTTTTTCGAGGAGCTTACCGTCAGACACGGGCATATCGCGATCTCGTCCTGCGCGGCCAGGCTTCGGTTGACGGTTGACGGCTCCGTCGCCGACATCGCCATCGGCGTGGCTGGGATTAGCGACAGGCCGATATTGCTCCCGCTGCAGGCAGGCCACTTCACGGGCGTCAAACCCGATGAACAATGGCTATCCGCCGTGATAGGGAGCGCTGAGCGGCTTCCCTATATCGACGACCTCCACGCTTCCGCAGCCTATCGCAAATCCACGACGGCCCATCTGATTGGCCGGTCTGTTCGGGCGATGCTAAATGAGACAGGGAATCAGGGATGACACGCTATGACGCACATCAGGAGGTCGAGGTTTCTTTTGTATTGAATGGGAAAAAGGTCAGAGGCCGCTGTACGCCTCGCGTCCATCTGGCGGATTTCCTCCGCCATAAAATCCATGCGACAGGGACCCATGTGGGCTGTGAGCACGGCGTCTGCGGCGCATGCACTGTCTTGGTCAACGGCGCGGCGGCGCGCTCATGCCTCCTTTATGCGGTACAGGTCGACGGGGCGGAAGTAACGACCATCGAGGGTCTGAAGCCAGACGATGCGGAATTCTCTCCCTTGCAGACGGCCTTTCATGAACATTTCGCGCTTCAATGCGGGTTTTGCACGCCGGGCATCCTGATGTCGGCGACGGACTTCATCCGTAACACGCCCAATCCTACGGCCGAGCAGGTGCGCGAAATGCTGAGCGGCCATCTCTGCCGCTGTACGGGGTATGAACCGATCGTTCGGGCGATCCTGGCCGCGGCCCGAAGCAGTGCTTCGTAAAATTCCGAGAGTCGAACGTTCGATCGGACCCGATCCGGGCAGCCTCTCGTCCCGGTTTCAAGTCGGTACGCTCAACTGCCTCCCGCCCACCTCTCTTCGCACCGCATCAGCGCGACCACCTCTTCATGCACGATGGAGATGGCAGGGGAAGCCGTATGTGCCACCCTTTCCGCCGATCCTATTCCATCGCCGCGATGGTCTGGATCTCGAAAATTTGCCCGGGCTTGAACAATTTGGTCACCTCCACGAGAGTTGCAGTGGGGAAATTGTCAGGGAAATACTCCGACCGAACGAGTGCGATTTCGCGATACTGGCGAATATCAGTCACATACTCTGTCGACCAGATAATGTCTTTGAACGAGGCCCCAGCGCGATTCAGGATATCGCGCAGATTCTCGAATGCGGCGCGGGCTTGTTTCCCGGGATTTTCAGGGAATAGGATCTTGCCGTCCTGGTCCCACCCGCATACTCCGGATATGAAAAGCAGGCCGGACCTCTGGTGGACAATGGCAGGGGTAAATTGGTATCTTCGGTCGACGGCTTTGTCCGTATAAATATCTGTACGTTTCATGGAGCATCTCCTTTATGGTGGAAATCATTTGTTGCTAAAATGATTACAGCATGAATGATTTGGACCGCAACTTGATTTCGGAAAGATGCACGAGTGTCGCTGATGAGCAAAACCGCCCGAAAGGCCACCTTGGCGAAGCCCTCAAAGCCGATCGCTGCGAAGACATCGGGTCATAAATCTGCCGTGATCGGGCAACCTCGAAACAGGAAGGAGACAGGCCTGCAAAAAGAGAGCCTTCGTCCGATCGAAAATATCGGGTACGGTGATCTCACGAGCCTGGTAGGTTTCTGGTTGCGACGTCTTCAGATTTCTCTTCTGAAGTCATTTTCGGACCATCTTGGCGATTTGCGCCCGGTCGAAAGCGCCGCGCTTATCATTCTGTTCCATAACAATAACCTGACGCAGAACATGCTGGCCGCGGCGCTTAGCACCGATCAATCAACGATGGTTGGAATCTCGACAAAACTCGAGGAACGTGGATGGGTCGAACGACGCCGCATGGCCGACGACCGGCGCTATCAGATTCTCAATCTCACTGCGGAGGGACGCAAGATGGCCGCGAGCGTCAAGAGGATGTTACGGAAGCATAACGAAAATATGCTGCGGAATCTGGATGATGACGAACGCAAGAATCTCTTCTCGCTCATTTCCAAAATGATTGCGTGAGCCGGATCGCCGAACGGCGGCCGTAGGGTGCTTCCATCGCGGGCAATCGCGAGTGGCCGCATCCATATCCGGGGCAGACCGCCGCATGCCGTCTTTCCGTTCCGTGGGCGGGATATTGCGGCTCTTCTTCATTCGGCGTGTTGAAGTCAGGCGCTTTCGAACTTTCGGCTTGGCGCCGTAAAGTTAAGAGCTCACTGGCGGCCGATGACGGTTCGCGGCGTGGGGCATGTTAAAAGCCGCCCGACGATCCGCTCGATCGTCGCCGCCGCTTTTCCCGCCGAGTTCGTCGCTCACGCGGTTTAGTTTTATTTCCGGTTCCCGCTCGGCCTGCATATGGTCGGGGCTACGCGGCGGCTCGCAGCTTCATCGTCACGGGCCCGTCGGAACGAGTCTAGTTGTTTGGTCCCGGCATTTGCTGGAGCGGACTGACAGTGAAGCGTTCAAGCTGTGGGGCCCAGGCTTTGCAGATGAACTCGTAGGGCGTGAGGCCTTTGAGGGTCTTGAGCCTGCCAGCGAAGTTGTAGGCGACGACGAAGTCGGCGAGGTGTTGTCGGAGTGGATCGTGGCTCTCGTAGTGGAAGCGCTTGAGCGCTTGACTGTGGCGTCCTTGATAGTCCGGTTCATCCTCTCGACTTGGCCGTTGGTCCATGGATGCTTGGCCTTGGTCGTGCGATGCTCGATGTCTTTCCTGGCGCAGGCATATTCGAAGGCATGCGCCCAAGGGACTGTCAGGAATTCTGTAGGTGAGGCTGGTTTGGTCATTGGCTGATGAACCTCTCGCCGAAGACGACGGCGAACTGGGTCTTGGCCTTGAGCCATTCGTGCGGCGATCGTTTTCATTCCTCGGCCGCGTGGTTCAACACCAAGTATAGCAGTTTCATGGCCGCGTCATCATTGAGGAAGTGGCCGCGGGTGCGCACGGCGCGGCGCAGCTTTGAGTTCGGCGTCTCGATCTGGTTCGTGGTGTATATGATGCGGCGAACGCTTTCGGGGAAGGCGAAGAAGGGAACGACATGATCCCGGTTGCGCCGCCAGCTTTGGGTGATTGCCGGATAGCGTTGACCCCAGTAGCCGGCCTCGAAGTCCTCCAGAGCCTTCCTGCCAGCTTCGGCATCTTTGGCTCGGTAGATCGCGCGCAGCGCCGGCACGACGGACTTGCGGTCTTCCAGGACACGAACTCCAGCGAATGGCGGATCAGGTGCACGATGCAGGTTTGGACGACGGTTTGGGGGAAGACGGGAAAGACGGCGTTGATGGCCTCTGGAAAGCCCTTCAGGCCGTCGACAACGGCGATCAGAATGTCGGCAGCCCCGCGGTTCTTCAATTCGTTCATGACGCGCAGCCGGAATTTGGCGCCTTCCGTCTGCTCGATCCAGATGCCCAGAATCTCCTTCACGCCGTCGGGCAGGATGCCGAGCGCGATGTAAATCGCCTTATTGCGAACGAAGCGTTCGGCCGGAGGCGAACGCCACATAATCACCCAGGCGGGACATAGATTGTTGCGCTATTGCTGAAACTCGCCCGTCGGATGTTCTGGGAATTTCGCCACAACGCAAAACCCTGACTCTTGCAAGATCAAGCCAGCATGTAGCATCTGATGAGGCACGGACGACCTCGCCGACACCATCCTTTGCATCTGGTGGCGCTCCATCCAGGAGCGGCAGTCGTCAACTTGAACCAATGACGGCCCCTCGGAAGGCCCGAGAGGCACCATCGTCAGACCTCCATTCCCTCGGCGAGAGTGGCCGGGATTCGTCAGGAGCCCGATCCACGACACCTGATAACGTGATTCCGGTCCAAAGAGAACATTGGCCTGCGACAGGTATAATCATCTTTCGGTCACGACCCAGCGAAGGATCGTCTGTACGGCGACAAGACCAGGGTCATCGGCCTTTCTGATATGCGTCAGCAGTTGGAACCACAAATCGTCGTCGGCGCTGTCGATGAATTCACGAACGGCGCCGGTAACGAACTCCGCAGGGTTCATCGACAGATCCTCAGCGCGGCGCCCGATGCTTTCGCTGACTGCCGGATCGAGCGTTGCCAGCACACCGGCCGTCACGTCAGGACGGTCAAGTTGGGCAATGAGGTCGCCAAGCATTGATCTGTCCTTATCCGAAGGGGTTTAGGTGCGTTCTGGGTATGGACGGACGGTCATACTACTGAACGAGCGGAGAGTTCGCGGCATTGACTTCGACTCCAGTGATTTTCGCGCGAGCCGCGAGGACGCTCACATATTGGCGCATCGCCTTTTCCTCGACGTGCATGCGCAGCCGCTCGGCAATCTGCTCGCGCACGACCTCGAACGGCAATGGTTTGCCCGGAATGCTTTGGTCGACGGCTACAATATGGAAGCCATAGCGCGTCTTGACGATATCGCGAAGAATCCCGGACGCACCGAACTTGAAAACGGCCTTTTCGAATTCCAGCACAGTGTCCCCACGCCCGATCTGGCCAAGGTTGCCGCCGTGCTGGCCCGAAGGGCAGTTGGACAATTCGCGCGCCAGCGCCGCGAAGCGATCCGGCGCAGCCAGCAATTCGTTCAGAGTCTGCTCGGCCCGCGCTCTTATCTGCGGCACATTCACCTGCGGCGTGATCTGGAAGAGAATGTGGCGCGCGTGGACGAGGTCGCCACTCTGAAACTCGCGCCGATGGCCCTCGTAGTAACGCCTGCATTCTTCTTCCTCTGGCGAGGGTGTGACGACCTCTCGCGAAAGAAGCGCCTCAATCGCCGCCTCGACAGTCCCCTCGCCCTCGGCTGCCGCCGGTTCCAGCAGGCCGATCTCGGCCGCACGTTGCCGCAGAAGCTCGCGCACCGCGGCAAACTGTGCCGGCTCGTCCGCGCCGGCGATGATTTCGACGCCATTGACCGTCACCGTCATGAGCGGACCGGCTCCTTGGCGCGGGTCTTCGGCGTGCGCACGATCTGATAGGGCCGGAACAGGTAGGCGAGCGACCCTACGCCGCTCCAGATATGGATCATGCGGGTGAAGGGCGAAACGAGGAAAATCGTGAAGCCCAGCAATATGTGCAGCTTGTAGGCAAGCGGCACATGCAACATCAGTGCCGCGGCGCCGCCGTCAAGTGTCACGACCCCTTTCACGTAGCTGGTCAGGGTCTCGAACAGTGCGCCGTCCATGTGAAAGGCCGAAAGCGGCACGGTGAGAAGGCCGAGCAAAAGCTGCAGCCACAGCATGAAGGTGATGGCGATATCCCATTTTCGGCTGTTTAGCCGAATGCGCGGGTCGGCAAGCCGCCGGTGGATCAAGATGGTCAGGCCAACGATGGCGGTAAATCCGGCAATGCCACCAATCACCATGGCGAGAAGCTGGTGCGCGACCGGGCTCAGAGCCCAGTCGACCGCCCAGTGCGGTGCAAGGAAGCCGGCAAAATGGCCGAGGATGACGATGATCACTCCGTAATGGAATAGGTTGGAGCCGAGGCGCAATTCGCGCTTGCGTAACATCTGTGAGGAATCGCTTTTCCACGTATAGGGCTCGCGATCGAAGCGGATCAGGCTGCCGATCAGGAGTACGACTAGGCAGATGTAGGGGTAGACGCCGAAGAGCAGCGTGTTCACATAGGAATTGGTGAGCATCGGTAAACTCCACTCTCAGGATGGGCGGGCGCGGGTGGCGGGCGTCGAGATATCGGGCGCGCCGGCGAATGCGGGCTGTTCCACCCAGTCGCGGTCGAGTGCCTCGGTCTCCTCGCGGGTCGGCTTCACAGCGGCCGGATCGACGGGCTTCTCCCCGGCGACGGCCAGAAGCGCCTGCAGCACGGCGGCGTAGCGGCTTTGCCGCGCGATCAGCGAGCGGGCGATGGAGGCCAGGATATGGGCGCAGTCGGCGAGCATGTCGCGGGCTTCCGCCACGTCGCGCTGGCTCAGATATTCCAGCACCACCGGCAGATAGTCCGGCAGTTCGGACGTCGCCATCTCGAACCCGGCGGCGGCATATAGCGCCTTCAATTCGACCATGGCGGCGCCGCGGTCGCGGCCTTCGCCATGCAGATGCTCGAACAGGTTGAGCGACAGCGCCCGCCCACGGTCGAAGAGATCGACATAGCGCTCTTCCGCCGAAAGAAGGTCGCCTTCTCCGATCTCCGCGATCAGGGCAGAGAGCGCATCGCGCTCGCGCGCCGCGACGAGAGGCGAGGCGTGCACCACCTCGGCGATCTCCGGCAGTGCCTGCCGCATCTCCTCGCTCGGGTAGGAAAGCAGCGCACTGAAGGCCTTGAAGGTCAGCATGGCGCGGTCCTCACGTGTCGAGCGGCCGCATCGGGTTCAGCTTGCGCCGCCCCATCTTGCCGCCAAAGAGGGTGGAATGCGGCGGGCCGAAGTCGCAGCCATTGCCGAAGGAAAAGCCGCAGGAGCCTTTCAGGCCGTAGGCATCCTCCGCATCCTCGCGGTGGCTGGTGGGGATGACGAAGCGGTCCTCGTAATTGGCAATGGAGAGATAGCGGTGCATCTCCTCCGCCTGCGCGGCCGAAAGTCCGGCCTGCTCCAGTGCTACCTGGCCGTCGCCATCGCCGAGCTGACGCTGGCGGAAATAGACGCGCATGGCAAGCAGCCGTTCGAGCGCCGAGACGATCGGCGCTTCGGCGCCGGCGGTGAGCAGATTGGCGAGATAGCGCACCGGGATGCGCAGCGAGCGCACGTCGGGGATTTCTCCGACCGTCTCGATGGCGCCGGCATTAGCGTGCGATTGGATGGGCGAAAGTGGCGGCACGTACCACACCATCGGCAACGTGCGATATTCAGGATGAAGCGGGAAGGCGATCTTCCACTCCACCGCCATCTTGTAGGTGGGCGAGCGCCTTGCCGCCTCGATCCAGTTGTCGGCAATGCCGTCGGCACGCGCCTGTTCGACGACGGTCGGATCGTTCGGATCGAGGAAAAGCTTCAGTTGCGCCTCGTAGAGGTCCTGCTCGTCCTCGACGGAAGCAGCCTTCTCGATGCCGTCGGCGTCGTAAAGGATCACGCCGAGATAGCGGATACGACCGACGCAGGTTTCCGA
>SCRB01000599.1 GCA_004299545.1 Rhizobiaceae bacterium | reverse complement strand
ACCTTCGTGGTAAAGCCGAAAACGGGCGTCAACGAGATCGCCAATGCGCTTGAGGACCAGGGGCTCGTCAGCGACGGCCGCCTTTTCGCCATCGGAGTGCGCGCCTACGGGAACGCCAAGTTGCTGAAAGCCGGGGAGTACGCGATCAAGCCCGACGCTTCCATGCACGAGATCATGGATCTGCTGAAGAGCGGCAAATCGATCCTTTATTCGCTCACCATTCCCGAGGGATTGACGGTCGAACAGGCCTTCGAGAGGATCGCCGCCGACGATGTCCTGACCGGCGACATGCCGGCCGATCTGCCGCCCGAAGGCAGTCTCGCCGCGGATACGCAGCGCTTTACGCGCGGCACCAGCCGCAAGGAAGTCGTCGCCAAGATGATGGCGGAGCAAAAGGCGATCGTCCAGTCCATCTGGAACAAGCGGAGCCCCGATCTGCCACTCAAAAGCAGCGAGGAAATGGTCATCCTGGCTTCGATCGTCGAGAAGGAAACCGGCAAGCCGGGAGAACGGCCGCATGTCGCCGCCGTTTTCCTCAATCGCCTGAAGAAGGGCATGCGGCTGCAATCCGACCCGACGATCATCTATGGCTTGTTCGGCGGCAAGGGCCGGCCCGCGGACCGGCCGATCTACCAGTCGGACAAGGAAAAATCGACGCCCTATAACACCTATGTCATCAACGGCCTGCCGCCGACGCCGATCGACAATCCCGGCCGCGCCGCGCTTGAGGCCGTCGCGCATCCGGCCAGTTCCGACGATCTCTATTTTGTCGCCGACGGCACGGGCGGGCATGTCTTCTCCGCGACATTGGCCGAGCACAACAAGAATGTCGCGCATTGGCGGCAACTCCAGAAAGACAAGGCGAGCGCCGCCAGCGCGCCGGACGCCACGGGGAATCTCGGCGCCGATCCGGAAAAGAAGGGGGATGGGCCCGCAACCGGCGACCAGTGAACATGGCGGGGTTTTCAGCCTGCACCCGTTCCGGCGGCGTGTCGCCCGTCCTTTCGGGAGAGCGGGGAGTGTTTCGATGAATGTGCAAAGCATGACCGGATTTGCCCGCTCGCACGGAGAGCGCGACGGCACCGCCTTCGCCTGGGAACTGAAATCCGTCAACGGCAAGGCGCTGGAGGTCAGGCTCAGGCTGCCCGCAGGGCTTGAGAGGCTGGAGCAGCCGGTGAGGCAGGCCATCCAGAAACGCTTTTCGCGTGGCAATTTTCAGGTAACGCTGAACATCGCCGCAAGAGGAAGCCGGCAGGTTCCAATCGTCAACGAGGCGTTTCTCAAGGACATTGCCGGATTGGCACGGCGTCTGGTCGAGCAGTTCGATTGCCGGCCGGCATCGGCGGACGGATTGCTTGCGCTGCGCGGCGTTCTCGACCTGCCCGAGGCATCCGAAAGCGAAGAGGAGAAGGCTGCGCTCGATGCCTCTGTCCTCGCGTGCCTCGATGACGGTCTCGCGGCGCTTGAAACGGCGAGGCTTGAAGAAGGTCGTGCGCTTGCGGCGCTTCTTTCGGACCACCTCGACGAGATCGAAACGCTCACTTCAACGGTGGAAAAGGATCCTTCGCGCGAGCCCGCCGCGATCCGTGAGCGGCTGGTCGGGCAGGTTCGCCTGCTCATCGACGCCACGCCGCCGCTCGACGAATCCCGGCTGCATATGGAAGCAGCGTTCCTCGCCACGAAGGCGGACATCCGAGAGGAAATCGATCGGCTGAAGACGCATACAGGCGCGGCACGCACGCTCCTGGCCGGCGAGGGTCCTGTCGGCCGCAAGCTCGATTTCCTGTCGCAGGAATTCAATCGCGAATCGAATACGCTCTGCTCCAAGGCCAATGCCGCCTCGATTACGGCGGTGGGACTGGAACTCAAGGCGGCCGTGGACCGCTTTCGCGAGCAAGTGCAGAATCTGGAGTAGGGGATGCAGGAAGGATCGAAATCGGGGATTCGCCGTCGCGGCCTGATGCTGGTGCTGTCCTCGCCGTCGGGCGCCGGCAAGTCGACCATCGCGCGCAATCTGCTCGAAAGCGATGGCGGGTTTGAGCTGTCGGTGAGCGTCACCACGCGCCAGAGGCGGGCAAGCGAGATCGACGGCGTGCATTATCATTTCGTCTCGCAGCGCGATTTCGAGCGGCTGCGCGACACCGACGCCCTGCTCGAATGGGCCGAGGTGCACGGAAATTTCTACGGGACGCCGCGCGAACCGGCCGAGAACGCCATGGCCGATGGCAGGGACATGCTCTTCGACATCGATTGGCAAGGCGCCG
The DNA here is from genome assembly GCA_004299545.1 of Rhizobiaceae bacterium. Taxonomy (GTDB): domain Bacteria; phylum Pseudomonadota; class Alphaproteobacteria; order Rhizobiales; family Rhizobiaceae; genus Mesorhizobium_L. Next base: position 6,121 of record SCRB01000599.1, on the reverse strand, counting down.
TCCAGCTGAACGAGAAGATGCGCGCCGACATCGTGGCGGTCTTCATCCTGCCGCCGTCGATGAAGGAACTGGCGGCACGGCTGAAGCGGCGGGCGGAGGATTCAGACCAGACGATCGAAACGCGGCTCAGGAACGCTAGGATCGAAATCGAGCATTGGCGCGAATATGACTATGTCGTCGTCAATCAGGATCTCGACCACGCGTTTGCCGAGGTGCGGGCGATCGTCACGGCGGAACGGTTGCGCCGCGATCGCCGCCCCGGCCTCTTCGATTTCGTCTCGGGCCTTCTCTCGAAGGAGCCGGATCGAAAATAAAGGGCGTTAATCCGGCGCGCTGGTCTGGAGCGCAAGCGCATGAAGCGCGCCGCCCATATTGCCTTTCAGCGCGTCATAGACCATCTGGTGCTGCTGCACGCGGCTTTTTCCCCTGAAGCTTTCGGCTACGACTTCGGCGGCATAATGGTTGCCGTCGCCGGCGAGATCACGGATCGTGACCTTTGCGCCGGGGATGCCGTCCCGGATCAACCGTGCAATTTCGTCGGCGTCCATCGCCATGGGGATGTCCTCGTCAGCTTTCCATGAAGCGGGGAAACCAGCCTTCATGCGCGGATTTCAGTTCCGTGACCGGTATCGCACGGGCATTGCCGAGTTTCAATTCCGTGCCGCCCGTCATCCCGATCCGCAGGAGAGAAACGCCGCGTGCGTCGGCACGCGCCTTCAAAACCCCGGTGGTGTCGCCTTCTTCCCGGACGGACACCAGATACCGCCCCTGGTCCTCGCCGAAGAAGGCGGGGATCGGCGGAAAGCCGGTCGGCGGATCGATGGTCGCGCCGATATCGGACGCCATCGCCATTTCGGCGAGCGCGACCGCGAGCCCGCCATCGGACAGGTCATGAACGGCGGTGGCTGCCCCTTCGCGGATCAGGCCGCGCACGAAATCGCCGACGCGCTTTTCATGTGCAAGATCGACCGGCGGCGGCGGGCCGTCATTCATTCCCTGGATGTCCCGCAGATAGACGGACTGGCCGAGATGCGTGCCCCATTCGGGCAGAGCGCCGACGAGCAGGATGGCTTCGCCACCGGCAGCGAAACCAATCCGTGCCATCCTCGACCAGTCGGGAATGAGCCCGACGCCGCCGATGGTCGGTGTCGGCAGAATACCCTGGCCGTTCGTCTCGTTGTAAAGCGAGACATTGCCCGACACGATCGGAAAATCGAGCGCGCGGCAGGCCTCGCCGATGCCTTTCACGGCGGCCACGAGCTGCCCCATGATCTCGGGCCGCTCCGGATTGCCGAAATTGAGGTTGTCCGTCGCGGCGAGAGGTTCGGCTCCCGTTGCCGTCAGGTTGCGCCAGCATTCCGCCACCGCCTGCTTGCCGCCTTCATAAGGATCGGCCTCGCAATAGCGTGGCGTCACGTCACTTGCGAAGGCGAGTGCCTTCGCCGGATGGCCCTCGACGCGCACCACGCCGGCGTCACCGCCGGGGATTTGCAGGGAATTCCCCTGGATCAGCGTATCGTATTGCTCCCAGACCCAGCGCCGCGAGGAAAGACCAGCCGAGCCGATCAGCGTCAGAAGCGCGTCGGCGACATCCATCACCGGTATGGTATCAGCTGCGACCGGGCGAGGGCGCTTCGGCTCGCTCCACGGGCGGTCATATTCGGGCGCCTGGTCGCCGAGGTCCTTGATCGGCAAATTGGCCACTTCCTCGCCTTGGTGCAGGACGCGGAAGTGCAGATCGTCGGTCGTCCTTCCGACGACGGCGAAATCCAACCCCCATTTGCGGAAGATCGCTTCCGCTTCCGTCTGTTTTTCCGGATGCAGCACCATGAGCATGCGCTCCTGGCTTTCCGACAGCATCATCTCATAGGCCGACATCTGCTCCTCGCGTACCGGCACATGATCGAGATCAAGCTCGATGCCGAGATCGCCCTTGGCCCCCATCTCGACCGCCGAGCAGGTAAGGCCGGCCGCACCCATGTCCTGTATGGCGATGACCGCGCCCGACGCCATCAGTTCGAGACAGGCTTCGAGCAGGCATTTTTCCGTGAACGGATCGCCGACCTGCACGGTCGGCCGCTTTTCCTCGATTCTCTCGTCGAATTCAGCCGAGGCCATGGTCGCGCCGCCGACACCGTCGCGGCCCGTCTTGGCGCCGAGATAGACGACGGGGAGGCCGACGCCCTCGGCCTTCGAATAGAAGACCGCGTTGGTCTTGGCGAGACCTGCCGCAAAGGCGTTGACGAGGATGTTGCCGTTATAGGAGGGGTCGAAATTGACCTCGCCACCGACCACTGGAACGCCGAAGGCGTTGCCGTAGCCGCCGATACCCGCCACCACGCCGGCAACAAGATGCCGCGTTTTCGGGTGATCCGGCTCGCCGAAGCGCAGCGCGTTCATAGCCGCGACAGGCCGCGCGCCCATGGTGAAGACGTCACGCAAGATGCCGCCGACGCCTGTCGCCGCGCCCTGATAGGGCTCGATATAGGAGGGGTGGTTGTGGCTCTCCATCTTGAAGATGACGCAGTCGCCGTCGCCGATATCGACTACGCCGGCGTTCTCGCCCGGTCCCTGAATGACGCGCGATCCCTTCGTCGGCAGCGTACGGAGCCATTTCTTCGAGGATTTGTAGGAGCAATGCTCGTTCCACATGGCGGAGAAGATGCCGAGTTCGGTGAAGCTCGGCTCGCGCCCGATCAGGTCGAGGATGCGCTGGTATTCATCCGGTTTCAGCCCATGGGCTTCTATCAGGGCGGGGGTGATTTGTGTCGGGGCCATTACAATCCAGATCGCGTTCCGTCACGCCCCCTCTGTCTTGTCGGACAGAGGAGGGCAACATAGGGCACTTGAAGCGGGCATCTATCCCTTGCCTCAAGCCGTGCATGAGGACGAGCCGCCGATCCAACGCTTCAGGTCGGATGAGATGCGACCGCCTGCCGGTCCGCTGAGCAGCGGGCCATATGCATTTGCCCTGACTGGCGTGCCATCTGCTTCGATAACGAGTTTGGGCAGTCCGTGTGCCGCCTTCTTGTCGACGACAAGGATACGCGGCTTGCCAGCCTGGGTATCGAGTTCGGGGATGACGCTGTAGCCGACGAAATCCTTGTCTTTCGAGCGGATCCAGCAGGTATGGGCGCTCTCGTTGACGTGCTGGAGCATCTTAACCGCAGCAGCATTTTCGCCCCCGACAACCGGTTTGCTGGATTGACAGGCGGCAAGCGCGACGAGGCAGGCGGTAACCGGAAAGATCGATGTTCGCTTCATGCTGCTTTCCCGACAAGGCCCTCGAAGAGCGGCCGTCCGTCCATGCCGCCATGGGCGGCTTCGATCAGGTTTTCCGGGTGCGGCATCAGGCCAAGGACATTGCCATCGGCGCTGATGATGCCGGCGATGTCGTTCACCGATCCGTTCGGGTTGGTGCCGGCGGCATAGCGGAAGACGATCTGGCCTTCGCCTTCCAGCCGGGCCAGCGTCTCCGGACCAGCGAAATAATTGCCATCGTGATGCGCGACCGGACAGTCGATCACCTGTCCTGGCGCATAATTGCGGGTGAAAGCCGTATTGGCGTTGGCGATCTCGAGCTTCACCTTGCGGCAGACGAACCGGAGCGAGGCGTTGCGCATCAGTGCGCCGGGCAGAAGGCCTGCTTCGACAAGGATCTGGAAACCGTTGCAGACGCCCATCACCAGAACGCCTCTTTTCGCCTTTTCCGCCACCGCGCGCATGACTGGCATGCGGGCGCCGATCGCGCCGCATCTGAGATAATCGCCATAGGAGAAGCCGCCGGGAATCACGATCAGATCGACATCGGGGATCGTCGTATCGCTTTCCCAAAGGGTGATCGGCGGCTTGCCCGAAACCTTCGTCAGCGCCGCGATCATGTCGCGGTCGCGGTTGAGGCCGGGGAGAAGGACGACAGCGGATTTCATGAGCGTCGGCACTTGTAGGAGAGCAGTATCACTTCACGCTCCTTACCCGAAAGCAGGCGGGTTCGCCAATCTTATAGGGCTTTGGGGCCAAGAGAGCGGGGATCAACACTCTCAGATCAGCACGATGGCATAATCCTCAATCACGGTGTTCGCCAGAAGCTTCTCACACATCGCCTTCAGTTCGGCTTCGGCCTTCGCCTTGTCCGAGCCTTCCAGCTCCACGTCGAAGACCTTACCCTGACGTACGGAACCGATGCCATCGAACCCCAGCCCCGAAAGCGCATGCTCGATGGCCTTTCCCTGCGGGTCGAGGACGCCATTCTTGAGCGTGACAGTGACGCGGGCCCCGATCACTCCGTAGCTCCTTCCGTCCTGCTCAGTGCGGCTTGCCGCGGCCATGCGTACTGGAGACGAGGATCGGCCCGGTCGGGCGCGGCGGCTCGTTCTCGTTCATGATGCCGAGCCTGCGCGCCACTTCCTGGTACGCTTCGACCAGCCCGCCCATGTCCCGGCGGAACCGGTCCTTGTCGAGCTTGTCCTGGGTGTTGACGTCCCACAGCCGGCAGGAATCGGGCGAGATTTCGTCGGCGACGACGATGCGCATCATGTCGCCCTCGTAGAGCCGGCCGCATTCCATCTTGAAATCGACGAGTTGGATGCCGACGCCGAGGAAAAGTCCGGAGAGGAAATCGTTGACACGGATGGCGAGCGCCATCACATCGTCGATCTCCTGCGGCGAGGCCCAGCCGAACGCGGTGATATGTTCCTCCGACACCATCGGGTCATCGAGCTGGTCGGCCTTGTAATAGAATTCGATGATGGAGCGGGGGAGAACCGTTCCCTCCTCGATGCCGAGCCGTTTCGACAGCGAGCCGGCGGCGATGTTGCGCACCACCACTTCCAGCGGAATGATCTCGACTTCCTTGATCAGTTGCTCGCGCATGTTCAACCTGCGGATGAAATGGGTCGGGATGCCCATCCGGTTCAGGTGCATGAAAATATGCTCGGAAATCCGGTTGTTGAGCACCCCCTTGCCGTCGATGACGTCGTGCTTTTTCTTGTTGAAGGCGGTGGCATCGTCCTTGAAGAACTGGATCAGCGTGCCCGGCTCCGGCCCTTCATAGAGGATCTTTGCCTTGCCTTCGTAAATGCGCCGGCGACGATTCATTGATTGTTTTCTCTGGTTTGGAGGACGGGGTTCACACAGCCGATCCTTCGGAAACGCGCCACTTTCGTGCCGCGGCAGGCTTTCAAAACCGGTCTCTAGCGCAATCGTCGCCTTTGCTCAATGTCGATTTCCTGTCATCAACCGCTTTCAGGAAGCGCGGATGCAGGCGTCCGGATCGGTTCGATCCCGAAAAGCGTATTGGTTTCCTAAACTTGATCCCCATATAGATGCGACGTTTGGATTTGGCGCCGGAGGAAACGACATGACGGAAATGGAAGACCGCAGAAGGGGTTTCGAGCAGAAATTCGCTTTCGACGAGGAACTCCGCTTCAAGGCAACAGCCCGGCGCAACAGGCTGTTTGGCCTCTGGGCGGCCGAACAACTCGGCAAGAGCGGGGCGGATGCCGAGGCGTATGCGAAGGAGGTCGTCATCGCCGATCTCGCCGAAGCGGGCGACAAGGATGTCATCCGCAAGGTTCTCGCCGATTTCCAGGCCGCCGGCGTTGTCTCCGACGAGGGGCAGCTGAACGTTCGTCTGGTCGATCTGATGGCAAAGGCGATCGAACAGGTCGATAAATCCTGAGATAGTCGTTCTAAAGCGTCTGGCTCCGTTATTTCGTGGGGCTGGCGCTCTTTTGCTTTGCGTCCGCGTCTGATTGAATGAAGCAGATCATTCAAATCGAACGTTCGGGAGCGGCAATGACACTGGCGGAACGGCTGAGGGCAGGAGAGACCCTGTTTACGGCATGGTCGGGGATTCCCGACTCCATCACGGTCGAGACGATCGCCCGCACTGGCTTCGATGCGATAACGCTCGATATGCAGCACGGCGCGCATCATGAGGACAGTGCGGCGCGGTCCATGCCTGCCATCCTCGGTGCGGGAAAACATCCCGTTTTGCGCATACCGGTCGGCCGTTTCGACATGGCGAGCCGCGCCCTCGATTTCGGCGCCGAGGCCGTGATCGCGCCGATGATCAATTCGGCGGAAGATGCGCGCAGCTTCGCGGCATCGATGAAGTATC
>SCRB01000598.1 GCA_004299545.1 Rhizobiaceae bacterium | reverse complement strand
CGCGGAACGGCGGTGCATCGGAGCCGACGACCTCGATGCCGGGGAATTTCGCGAGAAGCCGCGCTTGCAATCGCTCGATGGTTTCAGGGGTCGCACCATAGAGGTAATGGCGCACGCCGCCTGACAGGCCCGCCTCGATCACGGCCAGCATGAGATCGGGACCATAGACCCTGCCGCTGCCGCTATGGCCTGCGCGCTTCAGCGCCCACACGAGAGGCATGCCGTCCGGCGTCACAAGGAAGGCGCGGTTGTGGGCGGACCTTAATTCCGCATCCTTCTGGCAGCGGATGACGCCATGGGCGTCGCGCACGCAGACATATTCGCAGCGATGCTCACGAACCGCCGCGACGATGCGCCGGGTAGCGCTTTCGAGGTTCACAGCCGAAACGCGGACGCCGAGAACGTTGACCCATTCCCGGGAACCCGCCCGGGATGGGGCGTCGGCTTGATCGTCGCCTGCCAGCGGTTTCGTCATGGCCCGCGTCTTCTCTTTTTTTACGAAGCTTAACCTTGCTTTCGCTGGCACTATATTTTCCGGGCGGGCGGCCCCAAATTCATCACTACGGCGATCCCCCGCCGACAAGCCACGCCGTTTGGATTGCCCTGCATGAGCCGCCTCTCCCGTTTGGGCTAAAGTGCTACCCCTCGGCACCGACCGGCCCCTTCCTTTTGTCACGCGTTACCTCAAAAGCCGGATTTGACCTTCCCGAACTCGCGAGCGGAAATTCCGCCGATGCGTCCACGCATGGGAGGGGCCATTGCAGAACGAAACAGGCGTGTCAGGTCAAACAGAAGCAGGGTTTGGTGCCGGCGTCGGCCGGCTGCCCGATGAAACCAACGAATTGCAGCGGGCGTTGAGAATCGATGGCTATGCGATCGTTCGGAACGTGTTGAAACTCGAAGAGGTACGATTTCTTCGCAGTGCGGCGACGCGCTATCTGCAAGCCTCCGATTGCTACAATTACGGTGGCAAGTTCCAGTTGGTGAAGATGGAGAAGGTCCCCGACATCGAGACGATCATCGCCTCGGGTTCCGTCCGCCGCCATTTGGCGAGGGCAACGGAACCACTCGCCTTCAGGCTTACCGATATCTGCGACCTCGCCCTCAATACCACGTCGCAATGGCACAAGGACGTCGTTCACTTTAACGATATCGACGGCCACGCTTTCACCGATGAAGGCTTCCAGTTCTACAAGATCGCTTTCTATCTTCAGGACCAGGACGACACCTCGCCCGCGACGCTGAGGGTCCGGCCCGGTTCGCATCTGTCGCACGATCTGACCAATTTGCCAGTGAAAAAAGTCGTTGTCTGCGCAGGCGACATGATCATTTTCGACGTGCGTATCGATCATCTCGGGCAATTGGCGACCGTGACGGAAAGGATGTTGCGCATGAGCTTCGCCACGGCCGGTGCGCGGCTGCGCTTCGATGCGCAAAAGGCATTTTCGCAGTCACGATCCATCATGCGCTGGTTCCATCCCCGCGCCTCGGATCGAATGGCGATCTTCATGACGTTCGGTCCCTGCGGCACACCTGTCGGCTAGAGCGAGATAGTACTTCCGTGGTTCAGCGAAGACGGGAACAGATCAGGACTCATTAGAGGCATGCGGATACTTGCATCGGCCTATGCCTGCGAGCCGGGAGCAGGCTCCGAACTGGGAAAAGGCTGGAATCTTGTCTGCGAGATGGCACGGCAAGGCCATGACGTGACCGTTCTCACCTGCGGCAGCCACCATCGCGCCGCCATCGAGCGCTACCGGCGGGAGCACGGGCTTCCGGCCCGGCTGCGCTTCGTCTGGCACGACATACCCGGCTGGCCCGGTCCCGGTTATGCGGATGCCCGCCGCATCCGCCGGCACTATTATGTCTGGCAGATGACGGCTCGGAAGCTTGTGGCGAAACTGCACGCCGAAACGCCTTTCGACGTGATCCACCACCTGACCTGGACGGTCCTGCGCTGGCCGTCCTGTCTGGGCGGCCTCGGCCCGCGTTTCATTTTCGGCCCTGTCGGCGGCGGGCAAAGCACGCCGTGGCCGTTGCGGCGCGGCTTTCCGCTGCGCGGCTGGAAATTCGAACTGAAGCGCGACGTTGCCAACCTTCTGAGCCGCTTCGATCCCATGGTCCTTCGATGTCTTGCCCAGGCCGACGCGATCCTCGTGACGGACGAGGCGACGCGCCGCCATGTGCCGACATGGTGGCGGGGAAAGACATTCGTCACCGGCGATGTCTATGCGCCGCCGGTTACCTCGGAACACAGACCGCCGGCGGAAGGCAACGGGCCTGAGCTGGCGATCCTGTTTGCCGGTCGCCTGGAATATTGGAAGGGAGCGCAACTCGCCCTCGGTGCCGTCTCCCGTTTGCGCCGGCACGTGCCGCGTCTGGCCTTCACCATTGCCGGCAGCGGTCCGGACGAGGATTATCTTCACAGCGTCGCCGCCCGGCTAGGCGTCGATGATATCGTGCGCTTCGCCGGCAACGTGCCGCACGACCGGATGAGCCGGCTCTATGCCAGCCATGACGTCTTCCTGTTTCCCAGCCTTCACGATTCGGCCGCGAATGTGATCGGAGAGGCGCTGGCGCATGCGTTGCCTGTCGTCTGCCTTGATCTTGGGGGATCGGGAACGGCGGTCGACGACAGTTGCGGCCGTGCCGTTGCCGCTGAGGGGCGCAGCCCTTCGGCCGTTGAGCGCGATCTCGCCCGCGCGGTGTTGCACATCTGCGCCGATGCGGACCGTCTGGCCGCCTTCAGGGAGGGCGCGCGCCTGCGCGCTGCCCAGTGCAGTTACGAGCGGCGCGCGGCGGAGAGGATCGCGCGATTTTATCTGGCCCGATAGGCGGCGGGCGGCCCGGTGGCCATCCTCCTTCTCAGTGGATGGCGGCGCTGCCCTTTTCCTGCCGGGCCGCCTGAAGATCACGCAAGCTGCCGAGTTCTCCTGAGGCCATCAGCGCCGGCCGGATCTCGAAGCTTTGGCCGTTCAGATTACCGCTATAGCGATTGCGCGCGAATTCCACATAACCGGCACCGTGGCCGGGTGCATAGACAGACAAGGCGAGGCCTCTCTTACTGCCGATCGACACGATATTGTCCTCGATGCGATTGGCCCGCGCCCATGGCGGACGCCAGTCGCGCCCCGTCCCGTCGTCGATGCGGAAGGTGGCGCCCGAACCGTGCGCCACGACGTTCCCCGTCACCACGTTGTTCCAGCCGCCATTGATGCCGATCCCCGATACGTTGTCCCAGAGCACATTGCCTTCGATCCTGACCCCGCTGGCCCTGCCGTCGGTATAGATCGCCCAGCTTATCGGCGTTGGCCATTCGCGCGTGTTCTCATAATCGGAGGGCCAGAAGGTCCCGTCCGGCCTGTTCATGAGCTGGCGCGTGCCGGTGACGACATTGAAGCGGACGTTGCTCTGCATGAGGTCCGCTTGCACGCCCATGAGCTTGATCGCGCCGCCGTCCGCTGTTTGCCGGTTGGCGTTGCGGATGAGATTGTACTCGATGACGGCACCGTGCACGCTGTCCTGCGGCCCCCAGAGGGAACCGCCGATGATGCCGAATTGCGCGGCGTTCTCGATCAGGTTGCGGGCGATCCTCACATCGTCCGCCGCCTGGAACCAGATGCCGGCGCTTTCGAAATAGACGCGGCCGATATCGTGGATATGGTTTCCGGTGATCCGGGCGCCGCTCGATTTGCCGAAGCT
>SCRB01000597.1 GCA_004299545.1 Rhizobiaceae bacterium | reverse complement strand
AGCCTGCACCGGGTTTTCGCTGCTGCAACACAAAAATTCAGGCCCTCAAATTTTTTTTCGCGAAATGCATTTTTGTGCTTGACGGATATTCTCACTAGGCAGAATATGCATATAGCAAATGGCGGCGCTAGGCAGTAAGCGGCAGCAAGCGCCGATAGAAAGGGGATGGAGATGAAAGCAGGATTCTATGTCATGAGCTTGGCGCATGGGCTGGATGAGGTCCAGGCAGCGCTGGTCTGCACCGATGGCAGCTTTGAGATCAAAGACGAGCTCAAGGCTGCCGGGTACCGCTTTAACCGAGCGCTTTACGACCCCTGGACCCAGCGCCACAACGCGGGGGGCTGGATCAAGACCTTCGCTTCGCGTGAAGAAATCGAGACCGCAATCACCGAGATCCAGGCGACCGGTGGCCGCGTCATAGACAAGCAGGTTATCGACGAAGACCGTATCCCCGGCGGGTACGCCGGAATTCAGTAAGCAGAAAGGACACGACCATGGGATCGATTACTCCGATGTCGAAATCTCAGAAGCGGGCACTGAGCCTGCTTTTGAGCAGCAGTGAAAAGAACTCATACGAAAGCGCCGCAACCGCGCTTGAAGATGCGGGCTATCGACCGACGGGCTTGCCGGCAGGCCACGACTGGCGGAGCGCCGCGAAGCTCGCTGACGAGGTACTTGTAGACCTTCTGAACCGCACGAAAATTGACGATGAAGAAGCCAGGACGGCTGATCCTCTCCCCGACGGCTGGGCAGGAATTCAATAAAAGAGGCGCGAATATGGTGAAGCTGGAAGGTACAGAGAAACAGGTGCAATGGGGGGAGCAGGTTCGCTCCGACGCCTTGCGGGAACTCAAATCTTCGATTGACGACGGATGGGATCCGAGGTTAGCAGACATAATTGTCCGCTTTTGCGGGCGGGTAACGTCGGCCAAGTGGTGGATCGACAATCGCCATCTGCTACGGACAACCGCCGATATTTGTCGGCTGGCGGAAAAGTCAAGTGAACGCGTCCGCAAGGAAAAGGCGAAGCTGTCCGAGTAAAAAGCAGAAAGGACACAAAGTGGAATTCCGTGAACTGGTTGAAAGTGCACTGCGGACCGAGATCCGCAAGCAATTAGAAGCTGCAGACGCGTCCGAGGATGAGATCACCTCAATCCTTCGCGGATTTGACGAGTCCGCCACCTTTTATCTCGACATCCGAGTCGGCGACCCAGAATTACAGAGCATCGAGGACACCGTACACGACTATCTCGTCGACGAGCGTGACGCATACTCCATGCCGCAGGAGAACGAGCAGTGAGCGCGAGCATCTACACGATTGGTCACTCCAATGTCACTTTTGACGTGTTTGCGGACGCACTGACGGCAAACAGCATTAAAACTCTGGTGGACATCCGCACGTTCCCGTCATCGCGTCATTGCCCGCAGTTCAACGGAGACGCGCTGGAGAGTTCCTTGCGCCAGCGTGGGATTGGCTATACCTGGTTGAAGCCACTCGGAGGACGACGGCATAGTGTAGCCTCGGACTCACGGCACGACGGCTTGCGGCATCCATCGTATCGAAGAGCTGCGCGCCATTTCAGGCCGGGTGGCTTACATGTGCGCCGAAGCGGTCTACTGGCGTTGTCACCGGCGTCTTGTTTCAGACTACCTGACATATGTGGGAGTCGAAGTCATGCACATCGACGTGGCGACCGGCAAGCTCTCTGCCCATGCGCCGACCGAGCCGTCCTACTGGGGCGGAGTCAACGTCGTATACTCCGCCTGCGGACGGCTACACGTTGATCTTTTGCCATCCCCCGGGGAGGCACGGCAGTGAGCCTACCCACCATCGCAATGCGCGTATGCGTCTGCCTCCGCTGCGGCTGGCAATGGGTCAGCCGCAAGCTGGACGGCAAGCCGCCGGTCCGATGCCCGCATTGCAGGAGCCCCTACTGGGACAAGCCCCTTGAACGTGAAACCGTCAGTGTCGCCGTCAAGGCGGCACGGGCAAAGGAGAAAAAATCCCGCGGCAAGCGCTGACAACCTTGCCGCGAAACACAGGGCCGGCCCGCAGCGGCTAATCTGCGGGAGGAGAAATGCAATGGATAGCGAAGAGCTGAAAAAAGAGATCGGCGAGGCGCGCCAGCGTCTCGCCGACTTGCTGGACCAGCGGGTTATACCCGCCGTGCAGCTTAACCACGCACAGGCACTGGCCGCCGCCTATGGCCACACATGGGCCGTCGCGTTGGCAATGTCGTCGCCGCATGGCGTTCAGGGCGAGGATGGCTGGGGATTCATGGCCCCGGCGGGCGGGATAGCCGTCACCGACATACGAGAGTTTTCCGAGGCGCACGGGGCCGGTCCCTGCGGACTCGGCATCGACGTGCCGACGCTCGATGCCGACTGCGTCATCCGCCACACGAGCGCCACGGGACGAACGTCGTGGGAAGTATTCCCCGACGGGGAGGTTGCTCTCGTGATCGGTCGTCCGAACCCGGCGGATCGGATCGAGATCCGGATTCCGCTGACGGGCGACGGAGAGCCATCCGTTGCCGTCACGGGAGAGCTGGAGTCCCGGCACTGGGCCGCAGCCCGCGAGGCGATTGCCGCGATTCGCGGCGCGGAAGAGGCGGAAGACATTCTCCGCGCTGCCGTTGCGGACTACATCGCCCGGCTGGTCCGCCAGGCCGAGGCCGAGATCCGCGAGCGCGTGATGCCGGCTCCGTCTCCAGCGGACGGCGTCCTCGATTCGATGGCTGAGCTAGACTCGACCATTTGAGACTTGACCTCCATCACAATCTGAATATCATCGCTTGAGGTCTCGCTGCAGCTCCAGAAATCCCCGACGAAGAGGGGTGCGAGCTGGCGGGGCCTTCGTTTTTTACCAATACGTTTGTTTCGCCGCAATGCGTGCGGCCCGGATGGTGTCATTACCCTGCCTACTGTTGATCATCGACAGTTTTTGATGACATCCGGGACACCAGCCGTTTTTCTCGGCCTTCCGCTCACAGCCCCTGCATTTCGCTGTCACCGCGGCTGCTTCCGGCTTCGCCGGTCGCCGGTGCGGGTTCATCTCATGCCGCCAGCACCATTCCTTGCCGTCGTAGGTGGGCGCGCCACACGCGCACGTTCCGCTTGCGACCGGCGCCAGGCTTGAGGGCTTTGGTGTTTCCTTCTCGTCGTCTTGCATTGCGGTCTTCAGCTCAAGCACATCATTCTCTGTCATCAGGCACCGTGCGGCGACGTGACGCGCCGCCATTCCTTTCTGCAGTAGTTTCGTCGCGGCTTCGACTCGTTTTGGATCGACGTGCATGAGGGCCTCAAAAAGATTCAAAGCTCCAACCTGATTTGTCTTTTTTCACGGCGATGAACTGGAGAGGAAAGAGTGATGCCGCAACCTTGATCTTGACGCGGGCATCGTCTTCCCAGAAGCCTTTGACTTCGTGCGCTTCGAGCGTCCCGTCAGCCAGCATCACCGCAAAATCGGGCGTGTAAAACGTATTGTCGGCGAGACGAAACTTCAGCCCCTCGTACGCATACCACTGCACCTCGCCGACCGCGCGCCGCAGTTCAAGATGCTGAGCATAGGCCGCTTCCGTCTTGTTCATGCCAGCATTTCGGATTCGTCCTCGTGCGGGAGCTCGCCAGGTTCTCAATGCAGTCCCTCCTCCCCAGCACCGCGCGTCTCCAAGCTTTCGATTGTTATGCCCCGCTGTTTAAACTGCTCCAGCATCTCCTCGGCCGCCGTGAGATCGAATGCCACGCCCACATTGGAGTTGCCGCAGACGCGCATGACCACGGTGTACAGAACCTGCCACAATGACCACAGTTGCCGTTCTGCGTCCTGCTGACGGGGAGTGCACCCCGGCGGAACGCGAATGGTAAAACCAATCTCGTCCGTCACAACGTCGTGAAACCAGCCGATCCGCATAACACTACGGCCGGCCTGGTCTACCGTCTCATTCGGCATCATCGCTTGCCCCTGTTCCAGCGCTCAATCGCCTCATCCCTCGTTTTCTGCCCGATGTCCGCATGCCCTTTTGTGGACATCCCGCACGAGATGCAGTTGACGAAGAATGATTCGGTGATCGGCGAGCCGTCGGCCCACCGAATGCCGCTCGGCGGATGCTCGAACTTCTGGTGGCCCTCCGCCGATGCGGTTCCGCCACAGAGCGGGCAAGGCTTCAGTTCCTCAGTCTCGTTCCTCATTGGCCCTCCGGTTCCAGCGGCCTCGCGCTTCGTCTTCGGTAGCCCCATGCACCGCGACGAAATGGCCATCGCGTGAGCAACTGTATTCAACCATCAGGGAACTGATGCGATGGTCAATCGTGCGCACAGGGAATGCTCCACAGAACGGGCACTGCTTCAACTCTTCACTCATCCTCCACCTCCACGGCCTCTCCCTCTCCGGTC
>SCRB01000596.1 GCA_004299545.1 Rhizobiaceae bacterium | reverse complement strand
GTGCGGCCGGCCTCGCGCTGGAGGCGGATTTCAACGCCAAGCTGCGCGTCGAGATCGTTTGACGAGGCGGCCTGTATCGCCTCTTTCGTGAGCGCGTACGCCCTTGTCGGCCCCTTGGCAAAGGAGGCGGCAAGCGTCAGCACTTCATCCATCAGCCTGTCGTCGTCGACGGCGCGCCAGATCAGCCCCCAATCCGCCGCTTCTTCGGCGGGAAGCGGATGGGCCATGAGCGTCAGCGCCTTGGCCCGCGCCTCGCCCAGATGCCGCGTCAGCCACCAGGTGCCGCCGGCATCGGGTATGAGACCGATCTTCGAGAAGGCCTGGATGAATTTGGCCGATCGAGCCGCAAGCACGATGTCGCACGCAAGTGCGATATTCGCGCCGGCGCCGGCTGCCACTCCGTTTACGGCGCAGATCACCGGTTTTTCCATCGTGCGGAGGCGGCGCACCAGCGGCACGTAGAAGGTTTCGAGCGTCAGGCCGAGGTCAGGTGTATCGCCCAGCATCGCCGGATCGCGGTCGGCAAGGTCCTGCCCGGCGCAAAACCCCCTGCCCGCCCCGGTCAGGACGAGAGCGCGACAGGTTTCGTCCGAGGCGCAATCCTCGAGGACGTCGCGCAGCCTGTGATGCAGCTCTTCATTGAAGGCGTTGAGCCTGTCAGGACGGTTGAGCGTCACCACGCTGAAGTCGTCGCGGCGTTCATGCAAGACGACGTCTTCACTCATCGATCCCTCCTGGCTCTATTCCCCGGCTCTATTCAAACACGATCGCCGGTTGCGAACTGCCCGCTTCTTCCCTCGCCTTGAGCTGCTGCCAGACACGCTCCCCTATCGTGCGGTAGGCTTCGGCGTGGGGGCCGTCTGGCTCCAGCGCCATCACGGGGCGGCCGGCGTCCGAACTTTCGCGAATCACCATCTCCAGCGGCACCGCGCCGAGGAAGGGCACGCCGAGGCGCGCGGCCTCGCGCTCGGCACCGCCATGCCCGAAAATGTCATAGCGATTGCCTGTGTCGGGCGCGATGAAATAGCTCATGTTCTCGACGATGCCGAGCACCGGGACATCGACCTTCCTGAACATATTGAGACCCTTGCGCGCATCGATCAGCGCCAGATCCTGCGGCGTCGAGACGATGACCGCGCCGGCAAGCGGCACCTGCTGCGCCATGGATAGTTGCGCATCGCCGGTGCCGGGGGGCATATCGACCACGAGAACGTCGAGTTCGCCCCATTCGACCTCTCGAAGCATCTGCGTCAGCGCCGACATCACCATCGGCCCGCGCCAGATCATGGGTGTGTCTTCCTCGACCAGAAAGCCGATCGACATCACTTCGAGGCCGTAATTGCGCATCGGCTTGAGAGTGCGCCCATTGACCGTTTCAGGCTTGCCCCTGATGCCGAGCAGGCGCGGCATGGACGGGCCGTAGATATCCGCGTCGAGAATGCCGACGGCGAGGCCCCGCGCCTTGAGCGCGAGCGCAAGATTGACGGCGGTCGTCGACTTTCCGACGCCCCCCTTGCCGGAAGCGACCGCTATGATCGCCTTGATCCCCGGCACGCCACGCTTGCCTGCAAGGGGCCCACGCGCCGGTCGCCCAGCGGGACCGCCATGTCCGTGTCCATGTTGCGGTGCTGCCACTTGACGCGGCGGAGGCGGAGCAGCAGGCTGGGGCGGCGGAGGAGCGCGTTCCGCCTGTCTCTTCTCCGCGGTCAGCGCGACGACGGCGCCGTCGACGCCCGGCATCGCCTTGACGGCATTTTCGGCGGCAAGACGAAGCTTTTCCAGTTCCTGCGCCCGCTCGGTCGGCACCGTAATGGAGAAGAAGACCTTGTTGTCGGCAATGAAGATTTCCGAGACAAGGCCAAGACTGACGATATCGCCCGGAAAACCCGGCGCATCGAGGGCTTTCAATGTCTCCAGAACGGCTTGCTTGGTGACAGGCATGGCTGAACAATCGTCCCGATGGTTTTCCGGATCAAATAGCGCCAATCCGCCCGCGCACCAAGCCGGATGCCACAAAAAAGCTGGCGGATGAGCGCTTCCGACGCACCTTCGCACCGACACTCGCTCCATGTTATTGAGCATCCATGATCGATAAGCTCGAATTCTTCATTGCCCTTGCCAAAACGGAGCATTTCGGCCGTGCCGCGGAGGAATGCGGCGTCACCCAGCCCAGCCTTTCCGCCGCGATCCGGCAATTGGAGGACATGCTGGGCGTCGTGCTGGTCCAGCGCGGCTCGCGTTTCCAGGGCCTCACCTCCGAGGGCCAGCGCGTCCTCGAATGGGCGCGTCGCATCGTCGGCGACAGCCGCGCCATGCGCGAGGAGATGCGCACGGCAAGGCAGGGCCTGTCGGGACATCTGAGGATCGCCGTCATACCGACGGCACTCGCCATGGTCGCCAACCTGACGACGCCTTTCCGCGACAAGCATCCGAACGTCACCTTCTCCGTGCTGTCGCGCACGTCATTGGAAGTGCTGTCCATGCTGGCCGATTTCGAGATCGATGTCGGCATCACCTATCTCGACAACGAGCCGCTCGGACGGGTGGCGATGCTGCCGCTCTATTCCGAGCGCTACCAGCTCATTACTTCGGCCGGGAAGCCGCTTTCCGACCGCGAGAGCGTGACCTGGGCCGAGGTTGCGGACCTGCCGCTTTGCCTGTTGACGCCGGACATGCAGAATCGCCGCATCATCAGCCAGCATCTGGAGGCTGTCGGATCGAAGGCCCAGCCTTCGCTTGAATCCAACTCGATGATCCTGCTCATCTCGCATATCCGCACCGGCAAATGGGCTTCGGTCATGCCGCTCAACCTGGCCGAGACGCTCGGCGTGGCGGAGCCTGTCCGCGCCATTCCCATCGTCGAGCCGGACGCCAGTCATCTCGTCGGGCTGGTCGCCGTCCATCGCGAGCCGCATACCCCGCTTGTATCAGCCTTTCTCAATCAGGCGCGAACCGTCTATCAGGCGTCGCAGAAACGATAGAAATTACCTATCGATCAACGAATATGATATATTGATCAAAAAGGAGAACTTTGTTCTCTCGATCGTAAAGTTCGCATTCAGGGAGGGCGCTGCGTTGACGACACCGCAGGCAAGTACCGAAATTACGGCAAAGACCCTCGCGGTCGTGGAGGCATGGCGCGAGGCGGAAGGCCCGCTGCTGCCGATCCTGCACGGCGTCCAGGAAGAATTCGGTTACATTCCGAACGAGGCGTTGCCGGTGATCGCGAACGCGCTCAATCTCTCCCGCGCCGACGTCTACGGCGTCATGAGCTTCTATCACGATTTCCGCGAGCGTCCCGCCGGCCGGCACGTCCTGAAGCTCTGCCAGGCCGAATCCTGCCAGGCGATGGGATCGGATGCGGTGGCCGAGAAGCTCCGCAAGCTCCTGGGAATCGATTTCAACGAAACGGCCAAGGACGGCTCGGTGACGCTCGAACCCGTCTATTGCCTCGGCCTTTGCGCCTGCTCGCCCTCGGCCATGCTCGACGGCGAGGTGATCGGCCGGCTCGACGAAGGCAAGGTCAACGAGATCGTCGCGGAGGTGCGGGCATGACCGTCACCATCTACGTCCCGCGGGATTCAGGCGCGCTGGCGCTCGGCGCGGAAAAGGTCGCGAAGGCCATCGCCGAGGAAATCGACAAGCGCAAGCTCGACGCCCGGATCGTCCGCAACGGCTCGCGCGGCCTTTACTGGCTGGAACCCATGGTCGAGGTCGAAACAGCCAATGGCCGCATCGCCTATGGGCCGGTCGGCGCAAAGGACGCGGCTTCCCTCTTCGATGCCGGTTTCCTCTCCGGCGGTGCGCATCCGCTTTCGCTGGGCGATCCGGAAAAGCTTCCTTTCCTCGCAAAGCAGACCCGGCTGACTTTCGCGCGCGTCGGTATCATCGACCCGGTATCGCTCGACGATTACCGTGCCCATGGCGGTCTTGCGGGGCTCGAAAAGGCCGTGAAGCTCGAACCAGCGGCAATCGTCGAGCAGGTGACGGAATCGGGGCTGCGCGGGCGCGGCGGCGCCGGTTTCCCGACCGGTATCAAATGGAAGACCGTCCTCGATACGCCGGGCGAGGTCAAATATATCGTCTGCAATGCCGACGAAGGCGATAGCGGCACCTTCTCCGACCGCATGATCATGGAGGGCGACCCCTTCGTGCTGATCGAGGGCATGACGATCGCGGCAATCGCGGTCGGGGCGAGCAAGGGTTACATCTATCTGCGTTCCGAATATCCGCATGCCGAAAAGGCACTGAACGAAGCGCTTGCCGCCGCGCGCAAAGCCGGGGTTCTCGGCACATCGGTGCTCGGCTCGCATCATGCCTTCGACATCGAGGTCAGGATGGGCGCCGGCGCCTATGTCTGCGGCGAGGAAACCTCGCTGCTCGACAGTCTCGAAGGCAAGCGCGGCGAGGTGCGCGCCAAGCCGCCGCTGCCGGCGCACAAGGGCCTGTTCGGCAAGCCGACGGTGATCAACAACGTGATCTCGCTCGCTTCGGTACCGATCATCCTCGACAAGGGCGCGACGTTCTATAAGGATTTCGGCATGGGCCGCTCGCGCGGTACGATCCCGATCCAGATCGCCGGCAATGCCAAATATCCCGGCCTGTTCGAGGCGGCATTCGGCCTGACACTGGGTGAAATCGTCGACGAGATCGGCGGCGGCACGGCAAACGGACGGCCGGTTCGCGCCGTGCAGGTCGGTGGGCCGCTCGGGGCCTACTTCCCCCGCGCGCTCTTCGATACGCCGTTCGACTACGAGGCCTTTGCGGCGAAGGACGGCCTGATCGGACACGCCGGCGTGGTCGTCTTCGACGATACGGTGGACATGCTGAAGCAGGCGCGCTTCGCCATGGAATTCTGCGCCATCGAAAGCTGCGGCAAGTGCACGCCCTGCCGTGTCGGTTCGGTGCGCGGGGTCGAGACGCTCGACAGGATCGTCCGCAATATCGAGCCGGAGAAGCAGGTCGCGCTCGTCACCGATCTCTGCAACACGATGAAGTTCGGATCGCTTTGCGCCCTCGGCGGTTTTACCCCATATCCGGTGATGAGCGCGCTAAAGCATTTCCCGGAGGATTTCCGGCCGCATCCGATGCAGGAAGCGGCGGAATAAGGAGGACCAGGTGCCCCACTTCGCCAGCCTTTCTACATATTACAAGGGAGCCTTCTGATGTCCCTCATCCAGGAAACAGACTACGGAACGCCGGCTTCCAAGGCCGAAAAGCGGGTGACGCTGACGGTAGACGGCAAGGCCGTCACGGTGCCGGAGGGCACGTCCATCATGCGCGCCTCGATGGAGGCGGGAATAGAGATTCCGAAGCTCTGCGCCACCGACATGTTGGACTCCTTCGGCTCCTGCCGTGTCTGTCTCGTCGAAGTCGAAGGCCGCAACGGCACGCCTGCCTCCTGCACGACGCCGGCCGCCGAAGGCATGGTGGTGCACACGACAAGTGACCGGCTCAACGCCATCCGCAAGGGCGTGCTGGAGCTTTATGTCTCCGATCATCCCCTTGGCTTCAACGAAAAAGCCGGTACCGGCGCCAGTGAGTTCGATCACGTCATTTCTCTCGTCGGCCTTGCCGAGAACCGCTACGGCGTCGAGGGCCGCAACCATGTCGCCGCCGATATTGGGGATGGCGTGGCGCCGGGGGAAGGCTCGCTCACCATCGACTACATGGTGAAGGACGAGTCGAACCCCTATTTCACCTACGATCCGTCGCAATGCATCGTCTGCTCACGCTGTGTGCGCGCCTGTGCCGAAGTCCAGGGCACCTTCGCGCTGACCGTCGAGGGCCGCGGCTTCGAGAGCCGGATCGTCGCCAGCATGAGCGAGAATTTCATCGATTCCGAATGCGTTTCCTGTGGCGCCTGCGTGCAAGCCTGTCCGACCGACGCGCTGCGCGAAAAATCGGTCCTGGAAAAGGGCATGCCGGACCGCTCCGTCGTCACGACCTGCGCCTATTGCGGCGTCGGCTGCAACTTCAAGGCGGAGTTGAAGGGCGACGAGGTGGTGCGGATGATGCCCTACAAGGCAGGCAAGTCCAATCATGGCCATTC